>CAYVIS010000207.1:0-3724 GCA_964451565.1 uncultured Neisseria sp. | reverse complement strand
TATCATCCAAAATTGATTAGCCCGAAGGGACAACCATGTTGATTTTACAAGCCGAGCGTGATGTTTTATTAAAGCCCCTGCAAGCCGTTACCGGTATTGTCGAACGCCGCCATACGCTGCCGATTTTGAGTAACGTGCTGCTGGAAAACGTGCACGGCCAAACCAATATTCTGGCCACCGACTTGGAAATCCAAATCAACACCAACGGCCCGCATAGCGATGCCGAAGATTTCCGCATCACCACCAATGCCAAAAAGCTGCAAGACATCTTGCGCGCGTTGCCCGAAGGCTCACTGGTAGCTTTGGATTGGGCGCAAAACCGCCTGACGCTGAAAGCCGGCAAATCCCGTTTCAACCTGCAAACGCTGCCGGCGGAAGATTTTCCGCTGATGAGCGTGGGCGAAGACGTGAGCGCTGCTTTTTCGCTGCCGCAAGAAGCGTTTAAAAACATGCTCTCGCAAGTGCAATACAGCATGGCGGTGCAGGATATCCGCTATTATCTCAACGGCTTGCTGATGCAGGTGGAAGGCGATCAGCTGCGCTTGGTGGCCACCGACGGCCACCGCTTGGCTTTTTCGGCCACCACCATCGATGCCGATCTGCCCAAAGCTGAAGTGATTCTGCCGCGCAAAACCGTGTTGGAGCTTTTCAAGCTGCTCAATCAGCCGAGCGAGCCGATTACGGTGGAGCTGCTCAACAATCAAGTACGCTTCCGCTGCAACGACACGGTGATTGTGAGCAAAGTGGTGGACGGGAAATTCCCCGATTTCAATCGCGTGATTCCGTTGGATAACGACAAAATTTTCTTGGTTGGACGCACCCAGCTTTTGGGGGCGCTGGAGCGCGCCGCCATTTTGGCCAACGAAAAATTCCGCGGTGCCCGCCTGCAATTGCAACCGGGCCTGCTCAGCGTATTGTGCAGCAACAACGAGCAGGAAGAAGCGCGCGAAGAGCTCGAAATCGCCTATCAAGGCGGCGAATTGGAAGTGGGCTTCAATATCGGCTATCTGATGGATGTGCTGCGCAATGTGCACGCGGAGGATATGCAGCTGGCGTTTGGCGATGCCAACCGCTCAACCTTGTTTACCATTCCGAATAACCCCAATTTCAAATACATCGTGATGCCGATGCGTATTTAAACCCTATCGGATTTGCGTTTGAAGGCCGTCTGAAAAGTGATTCAGCTTTTCAGACGGCCTTTTGTTTGTATGGGTGTGATGAAAATGTTTATCTGTTGCTGAAGTTTTCTTTTTTATGTGAGGCCGTCTGAAAGCAAAATACGTTCAGACGGCCTGTTGGCCATAATTATATGTTTTATTCACCCGCTAGATGAGGTTGTTTAGACTGAAGTATTGGGCAAATTTCAGGCTGTCTGAGCATGAATGGAATGCAGATAAACAAATGGAGATCTTTGCAACACACCTCATTTGTCGCTCCCGCGCAGGCGGGAGCCCAGTGTAAAGCAGCGCTTTACTGCCTGCTCATGTTATGGAATTCTTGGCGCATCTTAAATCCGGTTTTTAAAATGATTTAGCTGTGTGGTCCGTAATGAAAAAGCAACTGAAGCGGTATTTTCAAACCGAAATTTTGCCTGCACAGGTGTGACAGTTTGTCGTTGTAAAGCTCAGGCCGTCTGAAAGGTTTCAGACGGCCTGTGTTATCGCCTGTTGTTTATGCCGATGCCGCCGGAAATGGAAATGCCTGCCGCACAATATCCAGCCAGGCGCGCATGGCCGGGCTGGGGCGCTGGTGTTTTTTCCAGGCCATGGCCAGCCGCCAGCGGATTTCCGGTTCGGCCAGCGGCACGGCGGTGAAAATATCCGGATTCATAGCCTGCGTATAATACTCGGGCAAAAGGGCGATGCCCATGCGCCGCTCAACCATATTGGCGAGCAAATCCCATTGGCTGGTGCGGCAGACGACATTGGGGTGAAACCCTTGTTGTTGGCAGGCCGTCTGAATCATTTCGTTGAGCGAAAAATTTTCGCCAAACAGGATAAACGATTCGTGTTGCAGGCTGCGTAAAGGCAGGATGTGATGATAGTGTAAGGCATCGCGGTGCATTAGCACCATCAGGCGGTAATCGCACAGCGGTATCGAGTCGAATTCATCAGATACGGGCGCGAGCAGCTGGCCGACATCCAGTTCGTTATCCCGCAAGGCTTTTTCAATCGCCAGCGAGCCTTCTTCCAGAAACGACAATTCGATGCCCGGCCATTGCTGGCGAAAGGTGAAAAAGGCATCGGTGAGCAGACGACTGCCGAGCAGGGAAATGCCGATGCGCAGCGTGCCGGTTTTGATTTGTCGGTAATCTTGGATGTGTTGCAGCATCAAATCGCGCTCATGCAGCAGATTCAGCGCGTGGCGGTACACTTCTTCGCCAATCGGTGTGGGAACAAGCTGGCGCTTTTTGCGGCCGCTTTCTTTATACAGCAGCGGCACACCCAGCGTTTGCTCCAGCGCCTGAATGATTTTGCTTACGGTAGGCTGGGTCAGATGCAGTTTGTCGGCCGCTGCTGAAAAGCTTTGCAGGCGGATGACTTCAACGAAGCAATGCAGGTTTTTAAAATCCATTATTCCAAACCTGAATAATTTAAACTAAGATAATTCATATTATGCAGAAAGCGGCTGCTTATAATCAAGTTTCTCAAACGATTCACGCACATCAAAATGGAAACTCTGGTTCACTTTATCCGCATTGCCTGCCAGCTGGCCATTATCGGCGCGGTTTGGGTGGTTGCCGAGCTGGTTTGCCGCACCACCGGCCTGCCGGTTTCTTCGGGTGTGTTGGGCTTGTTTCTGATGCTCGGCTTGCTGGTGAGCGGCATCATCAAGGTGGGCATGGTGGATGCCGGTGCCAAATGGGTGTTGGCCGAATTGGTGTTTTTCTTTATTCCGATTATGGTATCGGTGGTGCAATACAAAGATTTGCTGCTGGCCGAGGGCTGGCAGCTGCTGATTACCATCGGTGCGGGCACGGCGCTGGTGATGCTGAGCACCGCATTTACGCTGAATTATTGCTACCGCCTGCAACGGCGCTGGCACAAAAAACATCATGCATAGGGGAAGAACATGGATGCCGTTGCGCTGGTTTGCCTGCTGTGGACGTTTGCCGCGTATTATCTGGCGCGTAAAATTCATGCGCGCAAGCCGTTGATGATACTTTCGCCGGTGGTCACCGTATCGGTGAGCACCATTTTGCTGATGACGCTGCTGCACATTTCTTACGACAGCTATCACCGCTATACGCAAGGCATCGTGTTTTTACTGGGGCCGGTTACGGTAGCGTTTGCGATTCCGATTTATGAAAACCGCGAAGTGATCCGCCGCCAACTGCCGGTGTTGTCGGTGTCGATTGTGGTGGGCATGCTGGTGGGCGTGGTGAGCGCGTTTTTGATGGCGCATCTGTTTCATTTCAACGAAGAAGTCACCAACAGCCTGATGGCGCGCTCGATTTCCACGCCGTTTGCGGTGGTATTGGCCGACCAGATACACGGCTCGGCGGCGCTGGTGTCTTTGTTCACCATCATTACCGGTTTCATCGGCATGATTTTCGGGGATTTGATTCTAGCCTTTTCCCGCATCCGCTACCATACTGCCAACGGCGCTGCATTCGGCAATGCTGCCCACGGCTTCGGCACTTCTCGCGCCACGCAGCGTCATGAAACTGAGGGCGTGATGGCCAGCCTCACCATGATATTGGCCGGTTTGTTTATGGTGATTT
>CAYVIS010000206.1:0-3738 GCA_964451565.1 uncultured Neisseria sp. | reverse complement strand
CAGGGACCTGCGGATTAACAGTCCGTCGCTCTACCGACTGAGCTATCAGGGAATAAGCGTGCATTATAGCGGTGTCGGAAAAAGTGTCAATGCTTTGATGGGAACTTTTTTGTCTTAAAATAGCAATAATTTGAATTGTAAAACAATTTAATTTCAGACGGCCTGAAATGTGTCGTTTCAAACCTGCCGCTGATGAAATGGTAGCCGGGTTGAGTGGATAGGAACAAGGCTTTCAGACGGCCTGTTTATGCTTTGACCAGGTTGTGTTGCTTGAGCCAGCCGAGCACCTGCATTTCGGCGGCACGCGCTTTTTCGCCTTGGATGGCAAACAGGACGCCGCGGCGCTCATAGCCGCCTTCCAAACTCAATCCGCTCAAAATCCTGCTTCGGGGACACAGTTTGCGGATGGTTGCAAAGCTGTTGCCTGCGCCGTAACCGGCATGGGTGTTGAACGGAATGATGGTTTTGCCGCTCAGATCGGTTTCTGTCAGCAAGGTTTTGACGGGCGGCGGCAGTTGCATGCCCCAGGTGGGAAAACCGATAAACAAGGTGTCGTATCCGCTCAAATCGGGAAGGGGCGCGGCCAGCGGCGGCAGGTAGGGGCGCTCGTTTTCTTGCTGTACTTGTTCGACATGGGCGCGATAGTCGCGCGGGTAGGGGGTTGCGGGTCGGATGGCTGCCAGCTTGCCGCCGACGTGTTTTTGAATCATGCGGGCGATGGCTTCGGTGTTGCGGGTGCGGGTGAGGTAAAGAATCAGCGTTTGGCGCGGCGCCGAGCCTGAAGGCAGGGTTTGTGCATGCAGGCCGGCGGGCAAAAGGGGCAGCGTGAGGGCGCTGCCGATGAGGTTGAGCAGATGGCGGCGGGTGAGTGGGGCAGACATGGCAGGCTCCTTTCTATACGTCTATTCTGTCAACAGAAGTATAAACCTGCATAACGGACGGGATTAAGCCCTATAATCTGCATACCCTTGTGAGGCGTATTCAATAATGCCGTCTGAAAGTTTTTCGGCTTCGGCTCGGCTGCCATATATAAAGTATGTTTATTTGTCGTCAGGCCGTCTGAAAGCGTTCAGACGGCCTGACGTTTATCGGAACCACTTTAAGCCGTTGCGGTAGCGCGGCAGTAAGGCGTTGTCGGCGGGGTTGTCGAAAAAGGCGTGCAGGGCAGTTTCAAACAATGGCAGCTCGACGCGGTAGTGTGGCCAGTCGAGATAGCGGGCGGCGTAATAATGGGCAAGCAGGTCGGCTTGCTGTTCCATATTCAATTCACCGAAACGGCGGATGCTCTGCAGCGGCGGGTAGACATAGGCGCTGCGTTTGCGGTAGCCGCCTTTAATGGCGAGCAGCAGGCCGCCGAGCCACGGGCGGTAGCCTTGCTGGTGTTGCCAGACGTGGGTCAGCTCGTGTATCAGCCACACTTGATAATTGGGGGCGGCGAGGGTGAAGTCGGCGGGGCAGTTGTTGCGCGGGAAATAGACATGGTTGCAGGGCGCTACAGCCACGTTGAGCGTGGGCAGAAATGGGATGCCGCGGTAGATTTTGATACGGTTGTAAGCGATGCTGTTGCCAAAAATGCGGCTGGCGGCAGCGGTTTCGGCATCGGTGAGCCTGCGCCAAGGTTTATCGGTCACGGTTGTCCTTGCGTTTGTGCCAATGATGGGCGGTATGCCAGCGCCACAACCACAAAGCGGCGAAATAGCCGATAAAGGCGAGGATGCCGCCCAAAACCGGCACACCCACCAACAAGGGCTTGCCCGCGCCCATCATCCATGCCCACGATTCTGCCAGGAAGTGGCCGTCGCCGAGTGAAGGGAATTGCAGTTCGCCCGCTTCGATGCCGAGAATCAGCGCACCGATTTTGTAGGCCAGATAGTAGAGCGGCATGTAGGTGAGCGGGTTGGTGTAGAGGGTGGTAAACACGGCTACGGGCAGGTTGGCGCGCAGGAAATAGGCGACAATCAGCGCACTGAGCATCTGCGTGGGGCCGGGCATCAGCCCGCAAAACATGCCGATGGCCACAGATACGGCGGCGCGGCGGCGGTTGAGCGTCCAGAAATAGGGTTTGTCGAACACGGGCGCCAAGGGCTTGAGCCAACGCGAGGCGAAGATTTGTTCGCGGTGTGGCAGTTTGTGGCGGAGGCTGCGGCGGGATCGGCTCATGAAGGAAAAAAGGCGCGTGGTGTGAAGACGGCATAGTGTATAAATAATCAGGCCGTCTGAAAAGAACCTTAGCGCAAGTTTTCAGACGGCCTGATTTTGATAACACTGCTTTTTCAGACGGCCTGAATATTAAAAAAGCCGCCTGAGGGCAGGCGGCAATCATGACAGCAAGAAATCATCAACATTTGGCTTCGGCATTTTTACGCGCGTAATACCACCAGTTGAGCACGGCGCAGACGGCGTAGAAAACGATGAAACCAATCAGCGCGGCATTCACGCTGCCGGTGAGCGCGATGGATGTGCCGTAGCTTTTGGGGATGAAGAAGCCGCCGTAGGCTGCAAAAGCGGCGGTGAAACCGATAACGGCCGCGCCTTCTTTGGTGGCATCGAGGCGGGCTTGCTCTTCGGTTTTCAAACCGGCTTTGGCAAATTTTTCGTGCATTTCCAAGAAAATCACCGGCACCTGCATAAAGGTGGAGCCGTTGCCCAAACCGGTGAGGGCAAACAAAGCCATAAAGCAGGCGAAGAAGCCCCAGAAGCTGCCGCCTTGACCATTGGTGGGCAGGAAGGAAATCACGCCGAATACGGCAATAATCATGCCGATAAACACGATTTGGGTGATTTTGGCGCCGCTTTTGATTTTGTCGGACAGCCAGCCGCCGATGGGGCGGGAAAGCGCGCCCACCAACGGGCCCAAAAAGGCGTATTTCACCGGATCGACAGCCGGGAATTGGGCTTTAATCAGCAGCGGGAAACCGGCGGCAAAGCCGATAAACGAGCCGAACGTGCCCAAATAAAGGATGCACATAATCCAGTTGTGTTTGCGGCTGAAAATCACTGCCTGGTCTTTGAAGCTGGCTTTGGCGCTGGCCAAATCATTCATGCCGAACCAAGCGGCCAGCGTGGAGGCCACGATAAACGGCACCCAGATAAAGCCCGCATTTTGCAGCCACATCTGTTTGGTCGCATCGCCTTTCACCCAAGTTTGCGCTTCGCCGCCGAGCGCGCCGAACACGCCTGCGGTGATAATCAGCGGCACCACAAACTGCACCACCGATACGCCGAGGTTGCCCAAACCGGCATTCAAACCCAGCGCGGTGCCTTTTTCCGCTTTGGGGTAGAAGAAGCTGATGTTGGCCATGCTGGAGGAGAAATTACCGCCGCCAAAGCCGCACAGCAGCGCCAGAATCATCATGGTGATGTAGCTGGTATCGGGATTTTGTACCGCGAAGCCGAGGCCGACAGCAGGCAGCAGCAGGCTGGCGGTGGAAAGCGCCGTCCATTTGCGGCCGCCGAACACTGGCACCATAAACGAATAGAAAATGCGCAAAGTCGCGCCCGATAAAGCGGGCAGGGCAGCGAGCCAGAAAAGCTGGTTTTCGGTGTATTTGAAGCCGATATTGGGCAGATTCACCACCGCCACGCTCCACACCTGCCAAATGGCAAAGGCAAGCAGCAGCGCGGGGATGGAAATCCATAAATTGCGTTTGGCAATCGGGCGGCCGGTGGTTTCCCAAAACTTGGAATCTTCCGGGCGCCAATCTTGAATCACTCGACTCATGTGTGTCTCCGTTTGAA
>CAYVIS010000205.1:0-3780 GCA_964451565.1 uncultured Neisseria sp. | reverse complement strand
TATCCTTTTCCCACCACCACCGCCAACGCCTTGGCCAGCGGCATGCTCGACGCCGTGTGCGGCTCGGTGCTGTTGATGCATGCGCGCTTGCAGCAAAAAGTGGGCGCGGGCAAAAAAGTGGATGTGGTCATCACCGGCGGCGGCGCGGCGAAAGTGGCGCAGGCATTGCCGGTGTCATTTAGTTTGGACAATACCGTAAAAATTGTAGATAATCTCGTGGTTTACGGATTACTCAACTGGATTGAACAAGCATGAAATGGCTGTTTGCCGTATTGGTGGCGCTGAACATCATCGTATTCGGGGGCATGGTGGCGGGCCGTGTGGCGGAAAAACAAAAAACCGTGATTGCGCCCACCGTGCCGATGGTGAGCGGCACGCAGGAGCTGAACGCGCCTGCGGCCGCTTATCAACGTGTCGAAGAACCGGCCGCCTCGTCGCCGGACTGGGTGCATGGTGAAGCTGCGGCTGAGGTGTCGTTGTCGGAAGACGAAGCCGCCGCCGAGCGCGAGAAAAAAGCCCGCGAAGAAAAACTGGCGCGCGAGAAAAAAGCGCGAGAAGAACGCGCCAAGCGCGAGCAGGAGCAGGCCGCCGATGCACCTGCCGCTGCCACAGGCCGCCAATGCCAGGCCGGCGCCAGCGTGACTCTGAATGAAGACGACTACCACCGCATCAAAGGCCTGCTCAACAAATGGCCGCATGCCGCCACCCGCACAGTCGAAAAACGCCAAGCGCCCGCTCCGAAAGCCGCCGAGCCGGCGAAAAGCTACCGCGTGCTGCTGCCTTCGGGCGGCGATGCCATCGCACAAATGGACAGCCTGGCCGCCAAAGGTTTCACCGGCTCGCTGCATGACGGCGAAATCAGCGTGGGCGTGGTGCGCAGCAAATCAGCGGCACAAGTGCTGATGTCGCGCTTGGCAGGCGCAGGCTTCGGCGGCGCGTGGGTCAGCGAGCAGCAGGAAGCGCCGAGCCGCCGCAGCGACAGCAGCCTGAGCATTTCGCGCATGCAGGTGTTGTTTATGGCGGTTGACGATAAAGACGCCCAAGCCATTCAGGCAGTGGTGGGCAAATATGGCCGTCTGAACCGCAACGCCTGCCGTTAATTGAAATATAGTGGATTAGATTTGAATCAGGACAAGGCGGGGAGCCGCAGACAGTACACCTAGTACGGCAAGGCGAGCCAACGCTGTACTGGTTCAAATCTAATCCACTATAGAATACTTGAGGCCGTCTGAAAGCGTTCAGACGGCCTTATTTATTAGGGTGCAGTAAAGCAGTTAAATTATGTGTCGAACCGCTAAACAGGCTTCGTCAGGTATAAGCCGTCTGAATAGACAACCATGCCGGAAGTCATTGTTTTTAAATAAGTCTCAGGCCGTCTGAAAAGGCATTTCAAGCAACGACATCCGTGCGGCAGACGCAAACACAAACCCGCTGTTTCAGGCAGCGGGTTTGTGTTTTTCGGTTTTGAGTATTTTGATGTAAGGGAACTGAATCTCTCGTATACGCACACTCCGCAGGATGAATGGGATGGGGGAATCAAAAGTGTTTAATGGCTCGGCATTAGGATGGCTGCCGAGTGGTTTTCATTATACGCGAATAATAATAGTTATCAATAATAAAAGACTAAAAAAGCAGTATAAGTCAGTAACATAATGAAAATTAAGGAAATTAAATTGCTTATGGCGCTTGAATTTGTTGTGATGGCCGATTAATAAAACTAATCAACATATACCCGCGCAGCCAAAGCCCGTATAATTATAGCGAATTAAATTTGACCCAATACAGCGTTGGCTCGCCTTGCCGTATTAGGTGTACTGTCTGCGGGGCTCCCCGCCTTGTCTTGATTCAAATTTAATCCACGATAACTTCTTTTCCCATACTCGCCGTCTGAATCGAATGCCCATGTCCGTCACCCATCAAACCGTTGTGCGCGACCTGCTCGCTGCCAACCAGCTTTCCCCTGAAATCCTCGCCCGCAGCCTGGCTGCAATCGGCAGCCGCCAAGTGGATTATGCCGATATTTACTGCCAGCGCACCGCGTTTGAGAGCTGGCATCTGGAAGAGGGCATCGTCAAATCAGGCAGCTTCCAGATTGACCAAGGCGTCGGCGTGCGTGCGGTGGCGGGTGAGAAAACCGCGTTTGCCTACGCCGACAGCCTGCACCCCGATTCGATTCAGCGCAGCGCCGCAGCCGTGCGCGTAATTGCCGCAGCGGGGCAGGCTGCCGAAGCCAAAGTGGCCGTGCCGCACCACGGCAAAAGCGTACACCGCACCGATAATCCCATCGCCAGCCTCGATTCTGCCGCCAAAGTGGCGCTGCTCAATAAGGTAGAAGCCTTGGCGCGCGCCGCCGACCCGCGCATCGTGCAGGTGATGGCGGGGCTGACTTGTGAATACGATTTGATCTACATCGCCCGTCTCGACGGCAAACACAGCGCCGACATCCGCCCGCTGGTGCGCCTGTCGGTGACCGTGATTGCCAAACAGGGCGAGCGGCGCGAACAGGGCAGCGCGGGTGGTGGCGGCCGTTTTGATTTGGCTTATTTTGACGAAGCGTTGGTGGAAAGTTATGTTCAGACGGCGGTCAAGCAGGCGCTGACCAACCTCGAATCACGCCCCGCCCCCGCAGGCGCGATGACGGTGGTGCTCGGCAACGGCTGGCCGGGTGTGTTGCTGCACGAAGCCGTCGGCCACGGCCTCGAAGGCGATTTCAACCGCAAACAGACCAGCGCTTTTGCCGGACGTATCGGCGAGCGCGTGGCCGCCAAAGGCGTGACCGTGGTGGATCAGGGCGACATTGCCGACCGCCGCGGCTCGCTCAATATCGACGACGAAGGCAATGAAACCCGCCGCAACGTATTGATTGAAGACGGCATCCTTACCGGCTACCTGCAAGACGAAACCAACGCGCGCCTGATGGGCGTGCCCGTCACCGGCAACGGCCGCCGCGAAAGCTATTCCGCCACGCCGATGCCGCGCATGACCAACACCTTTATGGAAAACGGCAGCCATGACCCCGCCGAAATCATCGCCTCCATCGACAAAGGGCTGTATGCGGTCAACTTCGGCGGCGGCCAAGTCGACATCACCAGCGGCAAATTCGTGTTCAGCGCCTCGGAAGCGTGGTGGGTGGAAAACGGCAAGCTGCAATATCCGGTGAAAGGCGCGACCATCATCGGCAACGGCCCCGAAGTGTTGAAACACGTGAGCATGATCGGCAACGACACCGCGCTCGACACCGGCGTGGGCGTGTGCGGCAAAGACGGCCAAAGCGTGCCCGTGGGCGTGGGGCAGCCGACCTTGCGCATCGACGCGGGTTTGACCGTGGGCGGCAGCGAAGTATAAGGCGTGCGTGTTGCAAACCACAAAGGCCGTCTGAAAGAACATGCTTTCAGACGGCCTGTATTGAATGCAGACTAAGCAAACAGATGTTGTTTATCAAGCCTTGCCGAACACATTGTTCAAATGCGCTTGGTAATCCGCCACATATTGCGGCACATCCGGCGCTTTAATCACATCGTTGCACAAAAAGGTCGGCAGCGCGCGGGTGCCGAGAAACTCGTTGGCGCGGTGGAAATGCATATACAGATTGTCCACGCCCGTGCCGTTGAAAAATTGATCCGGCTCGGTAAACGCTTCCAGCGGCGCGTTCCAAGTGAGCGACAGCATGTGGGTTTTGCCTTGCAGCAGGCCGCCGGAGCCGTATTTTTTTGCAGCATCGTGGCGGCTGCGGCCATCGCTGGCATAGAGCTTGCCGTGACCGGCGGTGAACACTTCATC
>CAYVIS010000204.1:0-3793 GCA_964451565.1 uncultured Neisseria sp. | reverse complement strand
TCTCAATCAGCGCGCCCGAACGCCAGCCGCGCCCGTCGATCACTTGCTCGTTGGCGAGTACGGTTTGATCGACCGGATCCCAGTTGACCGTGCCGTTTTTGCGGTAGACGATGCCTTTTTCAAACAGGCGGGTAAACAGCCATTGCTCCCAGCGGTAATATTCGGGCGTGCAGGTGGTGACTTCGCGCGCCCAGTCGATGGCGAAACCGAGGCTTTTAAGCTGGCCGCGCATGTAGTCGATGTTTTCATACGTCCATTTGGCGGGGGCGACCTGGTTTTTCATGGCGGCGTTTTCGGCGGGCATACCGAAAGCGTCCCAACCCATCGGCTGCAAGACGTTGAAGCCGTTGAGGAGCTTGTAGCGGCTCAATACATCGCCGATGGTGTAGTTGCGCACATGCCCCATGTGCAGCTTGCCGCTGGGGTAGGGGAACATGGAGAGGCAGTAGTATTTGGGTTTGCTTGTGTCTTCAGTGGCGTTAAACAGGCGCGCGTCGTCCCATTTTTGGCGGGCGGCCGCTTCGATGGCCGAGGGTTGGTAATGTTCTTGCATGGTTTCTGCTTTGAAAATGGCGTAAAAGTGGAGAATTAAAGCGGGATTATAGCAGTTTCGCTACACGGGGTTGTAAAGAATTGGACAGGCCGTCTGAAAGCGTGTGGGGTTTCAGACGGCCTGTATTCATCTAATACGTTTGAGCGCTTTCAGACGGCCTCATCTATTTTATTCAGGGTTTTAAGCAGCTTGTCGGTTTTTTCCGGGTCTTCGTTGCGTATCAGTTTGGCCACTTCGCCTTCGAGCGTTTCGATGCTGCTGCGCAAGACCATGTCTTTCACGCTCAGGAGGTTGTTGGGGTTCATCGAAAAGCGGCGTAAGCCCATGCCGAGCAGCAGGCGGGTGTAGGTGGTGTCGCCGGCCATTTCGCCGCACACCGACACGGTTTTGCCCATGCGGTTAGCGGTGCGGATGACGTGTTGCAACAGCTTCAATACGGCGGGGTGGCCGGGTTGGTAGAGGTAGCTGACGGCGTCGTCGCCGCGGTCGACGGAGAGGGTGTATTGAATCAGGTCGTTGGTGCCGACGGACACGAAATCGACGTGTTTGAGCAGGCTGCCGACGGTAAGGGCGGCGGAGGGGATTTCAATCATGCAGCCGATTTCAAGCTCGCCGAAGGGGAGGTCGCGTTCGGTAAGCTGGCGTTTGGCAGTTTCGAGGTGCACCAGGCATTGCTGCAATTCGGAGAGCGAGGCGACCATCGGCCACATCATTTTGACGGGGCCGTGGGCGGCGGCGCGCAAAATGGCGCGCATTTGGGTGCGGAACATCACCGGCTCGGCCAAACAGAGGCGGATGCCGGTGAGGCCGAGTGCGGGGTTGAGGCTGCCGTTGGGGGTGGCGTTTTGGCCGAACCAGCGCGGGTTTTTATCCACACCCAAGTCGACGGTGCGGATGGTGAGGTTTTTGCCTTTGAGTTTTTTGACGAAGGTGCTGTAGACCTCGTATTGCTCGTCTTCAGACGGCATGTTGTCGCGGTTGAGGTAGAGGAATTCGCTGCGAAAGAGGCCGACGCCGTCTGCGCCCATGTTGTGCAGCTGCTTGATGTCTTCTACCGATTCGATGTTGGCAAGCAGTTCGATGTTGAAGCCGTCTTCGGTGGTGGCGGCGGTTTTTTTGAGTTTGTTGAGCTGGCGTTTGCGGTTTTTGTATTCGCGGGCGCGGCGGCGGTATTCGGCCAGCACCAGTTCGTCGGGGTTGATGATGAGGGTGCCGTTGATGCCGTCGACAATCACCCATTCGTCTTCGCGGATGAGTTTGCGGGCGTTGTGCAGGCCGATGACGGAGGGGATGTCGAGGCTGCGGCCTAAAATGGCGGTGTGGCTGGTGGGGCCGCCTGCGTCGGTGGCGAAGGCGGTGATGTGTTGGTCTTTGAAGTGGACGGTGTCGGCGGGGGAAATGTCGTGGGCGACAAGGATGGTGTCTTCCAGCAATTCGCTGCTGAGGATGCCGTTGCTGTGGCCGACGAGGTTGTTGTGGATGCGTTCGACCACTTGCAGCATGTCTTGTTTGCGTTCGCGCAGGTAGGCGTCGTCGATTTCGTCGAATTGTTTGGCCAGTTTGTCGGTTTGCAGTTTGAGCGCCCATTCGGCGTTGATTTGCTGCTCTTCGATGATGTCGACGGGCTCGCGTGAGAGGGTGACGTCGGTGAGCAGCATCAGGTGCAGCGAGATAAATGCGCCAAGCTCGGTGGGGGCGTTTTCAGGAATGGCGCTTCTGAGCTGCTCCAGCTCTTTGCGGGTGGCTTTGATGGCGGCTTCGAATCGTGCGGTTTCGGCGTCGAGCTCTTTGGCGGGCAGGTTGTATTGCGGCACTTCGTCCATGCCGCGGGTAATCAGGTGGGCGCGGCCGATGGCGATGCCTTTGCCTGCGCTGACGCCGTGCAACACGATGCTCATGATTATTCGCCTTCGCCGAAGTAGTCGTTAATCAAATCGACCAGCGCCTGCATGGCGGCGGCTTCGTCGGGGCCGTCGGTTTCCAATTCGATGGTGCTGCCTTTGGCGGCAGCGAGCATCATCAGGCCCATGATGCTTTTGCCGTTGACGCGGCGCTCTTTGCGGGTCACCCACACTTCGCTTTGGAATTGGGCGGCGGTTTGGGTGAATTTGCTGGAGGCGCGGGCATGCAGGCCGAGCTTGTTGATGATTTCGATTTCCTGTTTCAGCATGGTCAGCAGCTTCCTTCGGGCGGGGTGGTGATGTCGAGAATGCCGTTGATGGCGGCGGTTTTGACGGTGTGGGTAAATTGCACTAAATCGGTGGCCAGGGTGCAGTATTGGGTGGCTTTAATCATCATCGGCGCGTTGATGCCGGTGAGCATGGCCACTTTGCCTTCGAGCACGAGTTTGCGTGCGGCGTTGCAGGGGGTGGCGCCGAAAATGTCGGTGAGCACCAATACGCCGTTGCCGCTGTCGATTTCGTGGATGATGTTTTGCGCGCGGGCGATAATGTCTTCGTGGTCTTCGCTTTGTTCCACGCCGAGGATGCGGACGTTGTGCGGCGGCTCACCCGGAAAGAAATGCTGGGAGAGGCTGCGGTAGGCGTCGCCGAGGGTTTCGTGGGTGATGATGAGGATGCCGATCATGGGTGTTCCTAAAGTGGTGTTTGTGTGTGCTTTTTGTTATATGGGGTTGCAGAGGCCGTCTGAAAAGGGGTGGGGTTTCAGACGGCCTTGTGTTTATTCTTGGTTGAGGGCATACACCGCGCCGAGGTTGCGCCAGGCGCCGGCGGCGTCCATGCCGTAGCCGAACACATAGCGGTTGGGCACGTCGATACCGACGTAATCGGCTTCAATCGGTTTGGCTTTGTCGATGAGCTTGTTGGCAAACACGGCTGCCGAGCAGGAAGCTGCGCCCATGTCGAGCAGCTTTTCTTTGATGGCGGCCATGGTGTGGCCTTCGTCGAGGATGTCGTCGAGCACCACCACATGGCGGCCTTGGATGTTGTCGGGCTCGGGCATGCGCAGCCAGTTGAAATTGCCGCCCCGAAGCTTGTCGCCGTAGCGGGAAACGTGCACATAGTCGAAATCGAGCGGGAAGCGCAGCAGCGGCAGCAGTTGGCCGGTAAACACCACCGCGCCGCCCATCACCGGCAGCAGCAGCGGGTATTTGTCGCCCAAATCGGTGCGGATTTCATTGGCGAGGCGTTCGAGCGCGGCGCGGCATTCTTGTTCGCTGAACAGTAATTCCGCTTGGTCGAGCATGGCTTGGGTGTGTTGGCGTTTGGTGTCGATGTTCAT
>CAYVIS010000203.1:0-3866 GCA_964451565.1 uncultured Neisseria sp. | reverse complement strand
CTGCGCCCATGCAGAAACGGCTGGCGCCGCGCGCTTTGGCGATTTTGGCTTTTTCGAGGATTTCGGCCACTTCCATCATGGTTTCTTTTTGCAGGCCGGTGTTGTGGTGCGCCGATTGCGGGCAATATTCGCAATCTTCGGGGCAGCCGCCGGTTTTGATGGAAAGCAGCGTGGAAAGCTGGATTTCCTGCGGGTTGAAATGTTGGCGGTGCACTTCGGCGGCGCGGTAAACGAGGTCGAGAAACGGCAGTTCAAACAATTCTTCGACTTGGCATTTGCGCCAATATTGGGCGGTTTGATGCGGCTTGCGCTCGGTTTGACGGCGCAAGGCTACGGGGGATACGGTCATGGTTGGTTCTTTCTTTAAATTTCGCAGCGGCGCAATGTCGCTGACGGGCAATCTTGCAAGCGCAATGTTTGCAAGTGCGGATAAAGGCCGTCTGAACGCGGTTGAGGTTTTCAGACGGCCTCAAAGGTGTTGAGTGTAACGGCTTTGCGGTTATCGAACAATGTTTTCAGACAGGCATTAATGCTGATGCCCATCGTTTTCATGATGATGCTCGATAAAGCCCATGTTAATCATCCGACGCACAAACGGGTCGGCTTCGCTGTCGCCGATGTCGGCAAAATCCAACGTGGAATAAGCTTGGTAAGCCGCCATCATTTTGTCGAAATCGGGATACGCGCCGATTTTGTTCAAACGATACGCCACCGTGGGTTTGCCGTTGAGGTAAAACGTGATGCGTTCGGGCAGGCGGTAGGCGGTTAAATAGGCCACTTCATAGCCGTTGCTGCGGTAAAGCTCGCTGGCTTTGCAGCCGCTGCCGCTGCGGCTTTGTGGCGATAAGGCAGACACGTCGACCACATGCGCCAGTTTCTGCCATTGGTTGCTTTTGTGTTCTTGCAGGCTGCGCAAATCGCCGGCGTAATATTCGATGCCGCGCCGGTGGGCATCGAAATAGCGCGCCAAACTCAATTGATTGCCCTGCTCAAGCGTCCACACATCGGCCATTTGTGAAGCGGGATATTGGTAAACCACTTGGTTGCCGCTGCGGATAACATTTAAAGGGTAGCTTTTCGCCTGCCCGTTTGTATCATATTCGGTGACGGTATAATCCGCTTCCACCGCCTGCGGCACGTTGCAGGTTTGGGCGGATGCGCTTGCCGCTGCAACAGCCAATAAGGCTGCAAATAATGTTTTCATTGTGGTGTCTCAAAAATATAGTGGATTAGTTGAACCCATAAAACGTTGGCGCGCCTTGCCTTGGTTCAAATTTATAGTTGATTAAAATTAAAATAGTACATCAATACATTTCAAGATGACCGCATTGCAGCAACGCTTGCAATGGCGAAGAAACTGAAGCTGCGCTTCAGACTGGGCTCCTGCCTACGCAGGAGCGACCGGTTTTATCTTCATCAAACAGGTTCAATCAATGGCCCTGATTTCATTCTAATTCACGATAAAAACAAGGCATGCACGGGGCATGCCTTGCGGGTTGACGGTTAGCGGCGGGCTTTTTTGCTCAAGGCTGCCGCATGATCCATCACATGGAAAATGGTGTTTTGCTCCACCACGCCGGTGAGCAGGCCGGCGCCGGGGCCGCGGGCATAAATGCCGACATCTTCCGCGCCATGGGTTTCAGATTCCAGCGGCACCAAAGTTTCTTGGTGGAAACCGGGCACGGTGGTGTCGACTGCGGTCAAGTTTTGGCGGCCTGCATTCGGTTTTTCCGAATAGGTTTTCTCGGCATCGGTGTTGCTGCCGTAATTTCGGAAACCGTTGCCGTTGGTGTAGCCCAGCGTGGTGTAGGGCATTTTGTCGGCAGCCAGGGAAGGCTCTTGTTCAGCCTGGCCGTGTTTGTCGTTGCCCACCACTTTGCCCAAAATCGGGTTGCCGCGCGTGGGATAACCGGCGATGGTGAACACATGGCTGTGGTCGGCGGTAACGATAATCAGCGTGTCTTTATCACTGGTCATTTTTTGGGCGGCTTCTACGGCGCGTGAAAGCTCGATGGCGTCGTTCAGCGCGTTATACGCGTTGCCCGCATGGTGGCCGTGGTCGACGCGGCCGCTTTCCACCATCAGGAAATAGCCTTTTTTGTTGTTGCTCAAGAGCTTGATGGCTTTTTCGGTCATATCTGTCAGCGAAGGTTCGCCCGCTTTGTCGTTTTTGCGGTCGCTTTCATACTGCATGTGCGATGAATTAAACAAACCCAATACTTTTTTGGCATTATCAGGAATGGCGCGGAAGCCTTTTTCGTCTTCCACATACACGCCGCCGGTTTTGCTGCGCCATTCGTTCACCAAATTCGCGCCGTCGGTGCGTTTGCCGGATTTGCCTTCGATGTCGTTCACTTCTTTAGGCAGGAAATGACGACGCCCGCCGCCGAAGGCCACATCCACCGCATCGTTGTCGACAAACTGGCGGGCGATGTCTTTACAGCCGTTTTGCACGGCTTCTTCGGTGAGGCCGTCATTGCTTTCCCAATCGCGGTCGGAAATTTTGGCGTAAGTGGCCGCGGGGGTAGCGTGGGTTAAGCGGGCGGTGGTCACCACGCCGGTGGATTTGCCGCCCAAATGCGCCAGCTCCAAAGCGGTGGTCAGCTCATGGCCTTTTTGGCCGCTGCAACTGGCGCGCGGGCTGTCGTCGCCGATGCTGATCAGGCCGGCTTTGGTTTTCACACCGGTCATCATCGCGGTCATGGTGCCGGCAGAATCGGGGGTTTGCTGATTGGTATTGTAGGTTTTCGATAAGCCGCTGAAGGGGAATTTTTCAAACGACAGGAAATTTTCCTCGCCGGTTTGGCCGCGCTGCTGGCCTTCGAGGATGCGCGCTGCCGTTACCGTGGAAATGCCCATGCCGTCGCCGATAAACAGAATCACGTTTTTCGCTTTGCCTGCTTTGATGTTGGCACGCTTGGCATTTTCTACTGCCTGCTGCACACGCGTTTGGCCGTCTTGAAACCAAGCGCGGCTTTTGCCTGCAGTATTGGCGCCGAGTGTTTCGGCTGCATAAAGAGGGGTGCTGAAAGCGCAGGCGGTGGCCAACGCCAGCAAAGTTATTTTGTTCATTTTGTTTCCTCGGTCAAAAAATGTTAACTCATTAAGAAATCAAAATGAATTTTAAGCGTTTAATATTGCAACTCTGTTACTGCCGGCATTTTGTCGGCAAATATGCGAGGCCATCTGAAACATTCGTGCAGCAAAAACAAAAATACCGGCAGGTTTGAAACCTTGCCGGTATCTCATCGGTGGCGAAATCCGTCAGTCTTGCGGCCGCCAGCCCTTTTTCCATGTTTTCAAATCCACCACGGCGGGCGGTGTGCCGAAATCTTTAAACCAGCTGTCGACCACCCATTTTCCGCCGCTTTCGTTTTCAATCAATTGGGCGGCATAATGCAAATCAATGATGCGCGGCAGGCGGTAAACCGGTTTGCCCACACTGTGGAATTTCAACCAGTCCTGTGCGGCCAGATAATGGAGAAACGTGGTGGTATTGATGCTGTGATCGACGCAATCCATGCGCCCTTCTGCGGTGCCGTCGTGAAAATTGCCGCCTTTATCGGCATGAATCGGGCTTTGTTTGCCCGCATTCAGATAAAGCTGCTGCACCGCATCGCGCACGGCATCACGCTCGGCGGCAGCGTTTTCAATAGTTTGAAACAGCGTTTGCAGTTGCGCACGCGTATCAGGCGCTACCGACACGTAAGTATTCGATTTGCAGCCATAGCGGAAACAAATCTGCATGCGCTCGGATTGTGCAGCCTGAGCCGCACCCGTCAGCAACACCAAAAAAGACAGCAACCATAATTTGTAAGAAAAGCTAGCGTTGTTTACAGTATTTGAAAGACAATGCTGTATGAACA
>CAYVIS010000202.1:0-3913 GCA_964451565.1 uncultured Neisseria sp. | reverse complement strand
CGGCCTGCTCGTCCCAACGGGCGGTGGCGCGGCAGGTGTGGCCGGAAGTGGCTTCCACCACCAGCATTTTCAGACGGCCTTGACCCTGCACCTGCACAATCAGCGTGCCGTCGATTTTGAGGTTGCTCGACAGCAGCGAACCGGCGGCCAGCAATTCGCCCAAGGCTTTGCGGATGGCGGCGGGATAATGTTTGCGGCCGACGATGTGCTGCCACACGTCTTGCAGGCGCACATGCAGGCCGCGCACGGGCTGCTCGTCAAAAATGAAACGGGTGCGGCAGTCGGCTTGGTTGACGGCTGCGGCGGGGGTGTTTGCGGTCATATTGTGCTTTCTGTTTGATGATTCTGTGTTGCGGTTGGCAGTAATATGGTTACAGGCCGTCTGAAATCAAGAGGCCGTCTGAAAAGTGCGGCAGCGGATAAATGTTATTTGACTATCGGACGCAATCGCGATACGGTTTCATTTTTCCGTGCGCCGATTGATATTTTTAAGGATGATTATGTGCCAGCTTTTGGGCATGAACTGCAACACCCCCACCGATATTGTGTTTTCGTTTGAAGGCTTCCGCCTGCGCGGCGGCCTCACCGACCACCATGCCGACGGCTTCGGCATCGGCTTTTTCGAGGGGCGCGGCGTGCGCCTGTTTCACGACGACAAACCGAGCGCGCATTCGCCGGTGGCCGATTTGATTAAGGCTTATCAGATTAAGTCGGAAAACGTCATCGCCCACATCCGCAAAGCCACGCAGGGGCAGACTTCGCTGGCCAACACGCATCCGTTTATGCGCGAATTGTGGGGCGAATACTGGCTGTTTGCCCACAACGGCCATCTGAAAAACTTCTTCCCCGCTCAAGGCGAATATTACCGCGCGGTCGGCAACACCGATTCGGAGCGCGCGTTTTGCTATATTTTGGAGCAGCTGCGCCAACAGTTTGCCGAAAAGCCCGACCCCGACACGCTGTTTGCCGCCGTGGCCGCGCTCACGCAGGAAATCCGCAGCCACGGCCTGTTTAACTTTATGATGTCCAACGGCGATTTTCTGATGGCGCACGCCAGCACGCTGCTGCACTACATTGTGCGCAAAGCCCCGTTTGGCGAGGCACGGCTGCTGGATGACGATGTGGCGATTGATTTCGCCGCCGTCACCACGCCCAACGACAAAGTGGCGGTGATTGCCACCCTGCCGCTGACCGCCAACGAGCAATGGGCGCAATTGGCGGTGAACGAATTGGTGATGTTTGCCGAGGGCGACATCGTGCGCCGCGACGTGCCTGCCGATGCGGTGTATATGAGCGCCGAAGAAGGCTTGGCGATTGCGCGCGCGGCGGGGGTGTCGGTGTAAAACTCAGGCCGTCTGAACGGTTTCAGACGGCTTTTGTCATGATTTTATAGTGGATTAGGTTGAATCAAGACAAGGCCGAGAGCCGCAGACAGTACACCTAGTACGGCAAGGCGAGCCAACGCGGTATTGGTTCAACCTAATCCACTATATAACCATACACATCATGCGGAAATGCCCGCTTTCAGTTACAATAAAACATCTACATTCCAAACACACACACGCCATGAAATGCCCGTTTTGCCAACACGCCAATACGCAGGTCACCGACTCGCGCCTCTTGGACGAAACCAACAGCATCCGCCGCCGCCGCCGCTGCCCGGATTGCGACCGGCGTTTCAGCACCTTTGAAACGGTGGAAATGCGCATGCCGCAAATCGTGAAAAGCACCGGCGAGCGCGTGTTGTTCAATCCCGTCAAACTGCGCACCAGCCTCGAGCGGGCGCTGCACAAACGCCCGGTGGACGCGGAAACCATCGATGACACCGTAGCCCTCATCGAGCAGCGCCTATACCAGCTCGGCCACAAAGAAGTGTCGTCGCAACTGGTCGGCGAAATGGCGATGGAAGCGCTGGCCAACATCGACCAAGTGGCGTATGTGCGCTTTGCGTCGGTGTATAAAAGCTTTAATGATGTATCCGAATTCACCCAGGCCATCGCCACCTTGCCCCAAAGCACAAAATAAGCCTGCGCGGCGGCATGGCGGATGCGCACAATCCCGCCCGAAACGGTTTGAATTTTGATATACTGTTGCACCCATTATGTTTTTCCCGGCGCGGATAGGCACTTTCGGCCTGCGACTCCGCCCGGCACCACACACGGAATATGCTATGAAATTGACTCACCTCGCTCTGACCGCCGTTGCGGTTTTCAGCCTTGCTGCCTGCGGCCAAAAAGCCGAAACCTCTGTTCCCGCCGACCAAACCGCGGCAACGGCTTCCACCCCTGCCGCCGATGCCGTGCAAACCCTCGACAGCAGCGACGGCAAAATCCGCGTGCTGATTCAAGGCAGCCGCTTTGAAGATATCAGCCAAGACGCCAACGCGCTGCCCGCCAATGTCAACGCCGAAGAGCTGACGCTGCTGCAACGCGACAACGACCGCGATATCACCCTTTATGCCGTGAATCTGGGTGCGGCCAAAACCAACGCCGAAACTTATTTCGCCAACCTGAAAAGCGCCCTCGGTGCCACCGAAGGCTTGGAAGACGCGCAATCGGGTGTGGCCACAGCCAACCGCATGAACTACCGTTTCGCGCAAACCGATGCCGAGGGCAATGTGTTGCGTGAAAACTGCATCGCCATCCACGAAACCAACCTCTACAACGTATGCGCCAGCAGCGCCACCGCTTCCCAAGAAGAATTGGCCGCCGTATTGAAAGACGTTAATCTGGTGAAATAAGCCGTTCCGTGATAAGGCCGTCTGAAATGTTTGACGCACTCGATACCGAAATGATGCAAAACGCCCTCGCCCTCGCCCGGTTGGGGCGTTTTTCGACTTCGCCCAACCCGCGCGTGGGCTGTATCATCAGCCGTGGCAGCCAAGTGGTCGGCCAGGGTTTCCACATTCAGGCAGGCGGCCCGCATGCCGAAGTGCATGCGCTGCGGCAGGCAGGCGGATTAGCACGCGGCGCCACGGCTTATGTGACGCTGGAGCCGTGCAGCCACTACGGCCGCACCCCGCCTTGCGCCGAAGGATTGATTGCCGCAGGCGTTGCCCGCGTGGTGGCGGCCATGCGCGACCCCAATCCACTGGTGGCCGGTAAAGGTTTGGCCATGCTCGAAGCAGCCGGCATCGAAACTGCCTGCGGCCTGCTCGAAAACGAAGCGCGCACGCTCAACCGCGGCTTTTTGTCGCGCATCGAGCGTGGCCGTCCGTTTGTGCGCCTCAAATGTGCCGCCAGCCTCGACGGCAAAACCGCGCTTTCAGACGGCCAAAGCCAATGGATTACCGGCGCCGAAGCGCGTGCCGACGTGCAGACGCTGCGTGCCGAAAGCTGCGCCGTCCTCACCGGCATCGGCACGGTGTTGGCCGACAATCCGCGCCTCAACGTGCGCGCCTTCCCCACCCTGCGCCAACCTGCTCGGGTGATTCTCGACAGCCGTCTGCAAACACCGCTGCACAGCCATGTGGTGCAAGACGACAGCGCTCCGACCCTCATCGCCACGCTGGTGGCAGACGAAAGCCGTCTGAACGCCTACCGCCCATATCCGCACATCCGCATCTTGAGGCCGTCTGAACACCAAGGCCGCATCAATCTTGCCGACTTGCTGCGGCAACTGGCCGAACTGGGTTACGGCGAAGTGATGGTGGAAGCCGGTGCGGTGTTGGCGGGTGCATTTCTGCAGGAAGATTTGGCCGACGAAATCGTGCTCTACCAAGCGCCGAAAATCCTCGGCAACGATGCGCGCGGGTTGTTTGTGCTGCCGGAAAATCCACAGGCGCTGCGTTCGAACAGCATCTGGACAACCGATCAAATCCATCCAATCGGCCAAGATATCAAATGGGTGCTCCGACGCGCGGACTGAAATCGACACAAACGCACAACAGCTTTGTTCTATAAACTGTTTTACA
>CAYVIS010000201.1:0-3918 GCA_964451565.1 uncultured Neisseria sp. | reverse complement strand
ATGCCCAAAACGTCTTGATAAAATGCTAATGATTTGTCGAGGTTGCCGACGCGCAACATGGTGTGGAGCATTCGCATGGTGGGTTCCTTTGGGTAGTGGCAAAAATAAACAACGGCGTGTGCGGCAAGTTTCATGCGGGTTTGCCGAATTATGGCGGCATCACCGTTCAGGCCGTCTGAACCGCTGTGTCTGCACGGATTTTAACACATCTGCGTTGCTGCTTTCAGACGGCCTCAAGTGCGGGCGGCGGTGTTTGTTTATTTATTTCACAATAATTTCACGGCATGTATTGAATTCGGTGGCCAAATTGGTTATAACGGTAGTGTTAAATTATGTTGACTTTGTTGTTTTCTTTCATAAATAAAAGGACAGACAGATGAGAATTGGTATTCCCAAAGAGTCGCTGGCCGGTGAAACCCGCGTGGCGTGTACGCCTGCTACTGTTACCCAACTGCAAAAGCTGGGTTTTGAAGTGGCGGTGGAGCAGGGCGCGGGTGCGGGTGCGAGCTTGAACGATGCGGCTTACGAAGCGGCGGGTGCAACGGTAGTGGATACTGCTGAAGCGTGGAATGCGCCGCTGATTTATAAAGTGAACGCACCCGATGAGGCGGAAATAGGCCGTCTGAACGCGGGGCAGACGCTGGTGAGCTTTTTGTGGCCGGCACAAAATCCCGAACTGGTGCAAAAGCTGGCGGATAAAAAAGTGAACGTGTTGGCGATGGACATGGTGCCGCGCATTTCGCGTGCGCAGGCGCTGGATGCGCTCTCTTCAATGGCCAACATCAGCGGCTACCGTGCCGTGATTGAAGCGGCGAATGCGTTCGGCCGTTTCTTCACCGGCCAGATTACCGCTGCGGGCAAAGTGCCGCCGGCACAAGTGTTGGTGATTGGTGCGGGTGTGGCCGGTTTGGCCGCCATCGGCACGGCGAACTCGTTGGGCGCGATTGTGAAAGCGTTCGACACGCGCTTGGAAGTGGCCGAACAAATCGAATCGATGGGCGGCCAATTCCTGAAGCTGGATTTCCCCACAGAAGCGGGTGGCAGCGGCGATGGCTATGCCAAAGTGATGAGCGATGAATTTATCGCTGCCGAGATGAAGCTGTTTGCCGAGCAGGCCAAAGAGGTCGATATCATCATCACCACCGCCGCGATTCCGGGCAAACCCGCGCCGAAGCTGATTACCGCCGAGATGGTGCAAAGCATGAAAGCCGGTTCGGTGATTGTCGATTTGGCGGCGGCCACCGGCGGCAACTGCGAATTAACCAAACCGGGCGAATTGTTCGTTACCGACAACGGCGTGAAAATCATCGGCTACACCGATATGGCCAACCGCTTGGCGGGGCAGTCTTCCCAGCTTTACGCCACCAACTTGGTGAACTTGGCTAAATTGCTCAGCCCGAATAAAGACGGCGAAATCGCCATTGATTTCGATGATGTGATTCTGCGCAACATGACCGTCACCCGCGATGGCGAAATCACCTTCCCGCCGCCCGCCATTCAAGTTTCCGCCGCGCCGCAGCAGGCGCAGGCCGCGCCGGTGAAAAAGCCTGAGCCCGAGCCGCAGCCTTTGTGGAAAAAGCTCGCGCCGGCCGTGATTGCCGCGGTGTTGATTTTGTGGATGGGCGCGGTGGCGCCGGCAGAGTTTCTCAACCACTTTATCGTGTTTGTGCTCTCTTGCGTGATCGGTTATTACGTGGTGTGGAACGTGAGCCATTCGCTGCATACGCCGCTGATGTCGGTGACCAATGCCATTTCGGGCATTATCGTGGTGGGCGCGCTGCTGCAAATCGGGCAAGGGCATGCGGCGGTGTCGTTTATCGCTTTTGTTGCGATTTTGATTGCCAGCATTAATATTTTCGGCGGCTTTTACGTTACCCGCCGTATGTTGAATATGTTCCGGAAAGGTTAAGGAGGCCGATATGTCACACGGATTGGTTACTGCGGCATACATCGTTGCCGCCATCTTGTTTATTTTGTCGTTGGCGGGGCTTTCCAAGCAGGAAAGCGCCAAAAACGGCTGTTATTACGGCATCGCCGGTATGGCGATTGCCCTGTTTGCCACCATTTTCAGCGAAAACACCGCCGGTTTGGGCTGGGTGATGATTGCCATGGCGGTTGGCGCGGCGGTCGGCATCTACAAAGCGCAAAAGGTTGAAATGACCGAAATGCCCGAGCTGATTGCCTTGCTGCACAGCTTCGTCGGCCTGGCTGCCGTATTGGTGGGCGTGAACAGCTTTATCGAGCCGGGCGACGTGTCGGCCGATATGCACACCATCCACCTGATTGAAGTGTTCCTCGGCGTGTTTATCGGCGCGGTTACATTTACCGGCTCCATCGTCGCATTCGGCAAACTCAACGGCAAAATCAGCAGCAAACCGCTGAGCCTGCCGCACAAACACAAGCTCAACCTCGCCGCCTTGGTGGTGTCGTTTCTGCTGCTGCTCGGCTTTGTCGGCGCAGACGGCAGTTGGTTGGCGCTGATTGTGATGACCGCGATTGCGCTGGCGTTCGGCTGGCACTTGGTGGCGGCCATCGGCGGCGCGGATATGCCGGTGGTGGTGTCGATGCTCAACTCATATTCCGGTTGGGCCGCTGCCGCCGCAGGCTTTATGCTCGGCAACGACTTGCTGATTGTCACCGGCGCATTGGTCGGCTCCAGCGGCGCGATTCTGTCGTATATCATGTGTAAAGCCATGAACCGCTCGTTTATCTCCGTGATTGCCGGCGGCTTCGGCACCGACGGCTCGGCTGCCGCCGCCGACGGTGAAGAAGTGGGCGAATACCGCGAAGTGAAACCCGCCGATGTGGCCGAAATGCTCAAAGGCGCAAGCTCCGTCATCATCACCCCGGGCTACGGCATGGCCGTGGCGCAGGCGCAATATCCGGTGGCCGAAATCACCGACCTGCTGCGCAAACAAGGCGTGGAAGTGCGCTTCGGCATCCACCCCGTAGCAGGCCGCCTTCCCGGCCACATGAACGTGTTGCTGGCCGAAGCCAAAGTGCCTTACGACATCGTGTTGGAAATGGACGAAATCAACGACGATTTCCCCGAAACCGACGTGGTGTTGGTGATCGGCGCCAACGACACCGTCAACCCTGCCGCGCAAACCGACCCCAACTCGCCCATCGCCGGTATGCCGGTGCTGGAAGTGTGGAAAGCGCGTGAAGTGGTGGTGTTCAAACGCTCGATGAACACGGGCTACGCAGGCGTGCAGAATCCGTTGTTTTTCAATGAAAACAGCGTGATGTGCTTCGGCGATGCAAAAGCAACCGTGGATGAGATTTTGGCTGAGTTGAAAAAATAAGGCCGTCTGAAAAGGAATGCCTGTCTGAATAGATGTTCAGACAGGTATTTTTTTGTGGGTAGGGAATCAGATTGTGGTGGACTGTTTTATAGTGGATTAGATTTGAACCAGGACAAGGCGGGGAGCCGCAGACAGTACACCTAGTACGGCAAGGCGAGCCAACGCCGTACTGGTTCAAATCTAATCCACTATATTTCTAATCCACTATAAAAAACGCAAGGCTGTCTGAATAAGTTTTCAGACGGCCTGCACTTTTTATTCTATTTCTGCTTCATCTGCATCATGCTGTTGCGGGTGAAATTCTTCTAAAAGCCTGTTGAATACTTCTGCCGCATCCCATTCCAAAGCACGGCAATAGGCAATAAATTCAAAGAGGTCTAAGCGTCTGTCGCCCGTTTCCACTTTGCCGATAAAAGAGTGCACAACGCCTAATCTTTCCGCCAAAGCGCGTTGCGATAAATTCAGTTCAAATCTGCGTTGAGTCAGCAAATGCCGTAAATAAAGATGTTCTTTTGAATGGACGGACAGGCGGAGGTTTTTCATTGCCCCGATTTTAGGTACAATACACATTGCACCCGTTTTAGGTGCAAATGTATAATTTGATTATTAAGAA
>CAYVIS010000200.1:0-3996 GCA_964451565.1 uncultured Neisseria sp. | reverse complement strand
CCGGTTTGCCTCACTCTCATGCAAAGGTAAGATCAACCATTTAATCCGCTTACCCCATATTAATTGCACAATCATCATACCGCTATCGGAAACAAGGAGGCAGCCATGACCCAAACGGTCACGCTTTATCACAACAACCGTTGCAGCAAATCCCGCGCAGCGTTGGCATTGTTGCAGGTGCGCGGCGTGAAGGCGCAGGTGGTGAATTATTTGGATACGCCGCCGTCGACGGATGAATTGCAATCGGTGTTTGCCAAACTGGGCACCGATTCGGTGCGCAGCATGATGCGGGTGAAAGACGAGCTTTATCGCGAATTGCAGTTGGACAACCCCGATTTGAGCAATGAGGATTTATTGAAAGCCATCGCCGCGCATCCCAAGCTGTTGGAGCGCCCGATTGTGGTGGCGGGTGATAAGGCCGCTATCGGCAGGCCGCTGGAGAATATTGAAGCATTATTATGAGACTGATTGTCGATAATTTATTGAGGCCGTCTGAAAAATCATGAGGATGTCGCTTCTGCGCAGCCGCAACGGCCTGCGTTATTATCTGTTGCGCGGCCTCGGCTTGAGCTTGCTGTTGGTGTTGGTGGCGTTCGGCATGTGTGCGTCGACGGTATACCATGTCGGCAACAGGCCGCTGCCTGCGGGCTTTCATGCCGATGCGGCGGTGGTGTTGGGTGCGGCGGCGTGGGACAAACGCCCTTCGCCCGTGTTTCAGGAACGCATCAATCATGCCATCACGCTGTATCAGGGCGGCCGGGTCGATAAGCTGGTGTTTACCGGCGGCACGCCCAAAAAAGGTTTTATGACCGAGGCCGAGGTGGGGCGCCGTTATGCCATCAAGCAAGGTGTGCCCGCGCGCGATATCTTGTTTGAAAACACTTCGCGCGACACTTATCAAAACCTTGCCAATATCAAGCCTTTGCTGCGCGAACACGAAATCGGCAGCATCGTCATTGTGACCGATCCCTACCACACCGCCCGCGCCGCAGCGATGGCAAAAGATTTGGGCTTGAATGCCGAAACGTCGGGCACGCCCACCAGCCGTTACAGCGAATCGCGCCAGCGCAAGAAATTTCTATTGCAGGAGAGCTATGCTTTGTTTGGCTATTATGCGGTGAAATGGGGCAATGTCGTGTTGCGGCTGTTCAACTTCGGCTGAGTTGCGGCAGGCTTACCGGGTTGTGCTTTTGCCGTATAATACGGCAACTTTTTATTTTTCCTGATACAGCAAAGGACGTCTGAAATGTATTTGTGGTTCAAACTGCTGCACGTTTTCTTCATCATCGCCTGGTTTGCCGGCCTGTTTTACCTGCCGCGTATTTATGTGAACCTGGCGCAGGTCGAGCCGGGCAACCGTGGCGAATACCAACGTCTGCTCGGCATGGCGGAGCGCCTGTTCAAATTCATGACGCCGCTGGGCATCGGCGCGGTGGTGTTCGGCTTCGCCATTCCGTTTGTGACCGGTTGGTGGGGGCAGGGCTGGGTGCACACCAAAGTGACCCTCGGCGTGATGTTGCTCGGCTATCATTTCTATTGCTACCGGCTGCTGTTGGATTTTCAAGACGCGCGCAACTGCTATTCACACAAATGGTATCGCGTATTCAACGAAATCCCCGTCGTCATCATGATTATTGCCCTGTATCTGGTGGTATTCAAACCTTTCTAAACGAGGCCGTCTGAACCCATGACTGTTGAAATCGAACGCCGTTTTCTGCTGAAAAACGATAGCTGGCGCGCCGAAGCTGGTACGCCGAAAACCCTGCGCCAAGGCTATTTGAGCGTGGAAAAAGAGCGCACCATCCGCGTGCGCATCGTCGGCAGCCAAGCCTGGCTCACCCTCAAAGGCTATATTTCCGACGTATCGCGCAGCGAGTTCGAATATGAAATTCCGCTGGCGCATGCCGAAACCATGATGGCGACCATGTGTCCGTTTAAGCTGGAAAAACACCGCTACGAAATCCGACACGGCGGCTTTACTTTCGAAATCGACGAATATTTCGGCGACAACGCGCCTTTGATTGTGGCTGAATTGGAATTGCCGAGCGAAGATACGCCGTTTGAAAAACCCGAATGGCTGGGTGATGAAATCACTTCAGACGGCATGTACACCAATGCTTATCTGAGCAAACATCCTTATTCAAACTGGAATAAATAAAGGACACATCATGTTTGAAACCTTGAAACAGCAATGGCATCAATTCGAAGCCGAGCACCTTACACCGCAAAAGCCCGAACACCTGAGCTACCGCGCCGTGATTGCGCCCGATTATCTGGCCGGTGAAATCAACGGCCAAGAATTCGGCCGCGTGGCTTGGGCGGATATTGAAATGGTGGCTGTCAATATCGAAGGCGATTTCGAGCCGTTTCCCTATTGGTATATCGGCCACGCCGGGCAAGGCGTGCGCCTGCCGCAAGACACCGAAAACATGGCCGACGTTATGGCGGCTTTGGCCCAACATCTGCCGCATTTCGCCTCTGTAGTCACGCGCAAAGAAATCGACACCGCTATGCAAGCGGCGGAAGGGCGTTATGTGGTTTGGCAGCGTTAAATTCGGTTGAGTGTGTTTTGAGCACGCACAGATTAGGCTGTTTCTGTGCGTAATGACTCAAAAATAATCGAGGCCATCTGAAACTTTTCAGACGGCCTCGATTATTTTTTCTCTTACTTTTGCCTTGGATTCATCCTCATTGTTGTTTCATAAGCTGCTAAAATAGCACCTTATACTCATCCAAACTGCCGTTGCTTTTCAGACGGCCTCTGTGATACCAAAGGATTTCTGCCATGAACCGCAACGAACAACTTTTCAACCGCGCCAAAGCCATCATTCCCGGCGGCGTGAATTCGCCTGTACGCGCTTTCGGCAGCGTCGGCGGCGTGCCGCGCTTTATTCAAAAAGCCGAGGGCGCTTATGTGTGGGATGCCGAGGGCAAGCGCTATATCGACTATGTCGGCTCTTGGGGCCCGGCGATTGTCGGCCATGCGCATCCCGAAGTGGTTGAAGCGGTGCGTGAAGTTGCGCTCGACGGTTTGTCATTCGGCGCGCCCACCGAAGCGGAAATCGTGATTGCCGAAGAAATCGCCAAAATCGTGCCCAGCGTGGAACAACTGCGTTTGGTGAGCTCCGGCACCGAAGCCACCATGAGCGCCATCCGTCTGGCACGCGGCTTTACCGGCCGCGATAAAATCATCAAATTCGAAGGCTGCTACCACGGCCATTCCGACAGCTTGCTGGTGAAAGCGGGCAGCGGCCTGCTCACTTTCGGCAACCCCAGCTCGGCCGGTGTGCCTGCCGATTTCACCAAACACACGCTGGTGTTGTCGTATAACGATGTGGCGCAGTTGGAAGACACGTTTGCCCAAATCGGCGACGAAATCGCCTGCGTGATTCTGGAGCCGTTTGCAGGCAACATGAATCTGGTGAGGCCGTCTGAAGCGTTTGTGGCCGCTTTGCGTGCGTTAACGGAAAAACACGGCGCGGTGTTGATTTACGATGAGGTGATGACCGGTTTTCGCGTGGCTTTGGGCGGCGCGCAGTCGCTGCACGGCATCACGCCGGATTTGACCACCATGGGCAAAGTGATTGGCGGCGGCATGCCGCTGGCGGCGTTTGGCGGCCGTAAAGACATCATGGCCTGCATCTCCCCGCTCGGCGGCGTGTACCAGGCTGGCACTTTGTCGGGCAACCCCGTAGCGGTGGCCGCCGGTTTGAAAACGCTGGAAATCATCCAGCGCCCGGGTTTTTACGAATATCTGGCCGAGCGCGCCGAACAGCTGACACAAGGCTTTGAAGCCGCCGCCCGCGATGCCGGCATCACTTTCAGCACCGATTTTATCGGTGGCATGTACGGTCTCTATTTTGCCGATGCCCGGCCGCAAAGCTATGCCGACATGACGCGCTCGGATGTGGAAGCGTTCAAACGCTTCTTCCACGGCATGTTAACGCGCGGCGTGGCGTTCGGCCCGTCGGCTTACGAAGCCTGCTTCGTTTCCGC
>CAYVIS010000199.1:0-4008 GCA_964451565.1 uncultured Neisseria sp. | reverse complement strand
TTAGATTTGAACCAGTACAGCGTTGGCTCGCCTTGCCGTACTAGGTGTACTGTCTTCGGCTCCCCGCCTTGTCCTGATTCAAATCTAATCCACTATATATTCGCTGCACTCACAAGGTTTCGGCTTTTATTTATCCAATACCGACGGGGCAAAGCGCAAAATAGTGTTGCGCAGTTGAATCAGTTTGCCATGGAAAAAATGCGATGCTTCCGGTAATACGATAACCGGTAAATCTTGGCCATCCGCCCAAGCAAAAGCGTTTTTCACCGGAACCACCTGGTCTATTTCACCGTGAATCAGCAGGGTTTTGGCAACATCGGGCGCTTGTGGTTCGCGGGCATCATAATGGTGCACGGCGGGGCCGATTAAGAGTAAAAGGTCGGGTGCGCGTTGCTGGGCGGCAAACAGCGAGACGTAGCCGCCAAAGGAGAAACCGCTCAATACAAATTGGGCGGCATGCGGATGCCGGGCGCGGGCATAGTCGATAACGGCGATGCAGTCTGCCGTTTCACCACGACCGTAATCGTGTTCGCCTTCGCTGTTGCCGACGCCGCGTAAATTGGGCAGATAGCAGTGAAAGCCCAGTTGGGCCAAAGCTTTGGCGGCGGTTTGGATGACTTTGTTGGTGTTGGTGCCGCCTTGCTGTGGATTGGGATGGTTGATGACGGCCACGCCGCGTTCGTTGCCCTGAGCGGGCAGGTAGATGGTTTCCAGCGTGCCAATGGGGCCGGGAATCAGGTGTTGGTGTTCGGGTTTCAGCATGATTTTTCCTGCAATGAGGCCGTCTGAAAGAGTCAGGCTTTCAGACGGCCTGAAATGGATTATTCGGATTCGGGCGCATCAATCAGCAGGCGTTCGACGGTTTGACCTTTGTGCAAATCCTGTTCGAGAATATCTTGCAGGTCTTCTTCGTCGACATAGGTATACCAGCGTGATTCGGGATAAATTACCATCGCGGGGCCGGATTCGCAGCGGCCGAGGCAGCTGGTGCTGCTGATGCGCAGTTTGCCCGGACCGATGAGGCCGAGTTTTTTGGCATTGCCTTTCAGAAAGTCAACGGCGGCATCACCTTCGCCGTTGTCGTTGCAGCTTTGTTTGCAGGCATCGTGGCGGGCGTTGGTGCAGATGAAAAGGTGGCGTTCGAAATAGCTCATGATGGTTTGCTTTCTGGCATAAATGTGTTCAGACGGCCTATTTTCAGACGGCTTGAGGCATTATAAACCTATAAACAAAAAGTTTTGCCGTTGTTTTGATTATGGGCTTTAAAGCCGCTGAACATGCGTATGAAGTCGAGGCCGTAAAGCTCGGCCAGTTTTTCCGCACGTTTTTTCAATCTGTCGAAATGCTGCTCTTTGGGGGTGCGTTGAAAAGCGAATACCGCCATATTGCCGTGGCTTTCTGCGGGCAGCTCCAATACGCGGCCTTCGAATACGTCGAGCAGGCGTTCGACAAAATGCTGATAGCGTTTGTCGCCGCTCCACCAGTTGGTGACGAAAATGCCGTCGGCAGACAAAGCTTGACGGCAGTCGCGGAAAAAGGGTTCGCCAACCAAAGCGTCGATGATTTGCTCACCGTCGAAACCGTCGACCAAAATCACATCGGTGCTGCCACGCAGGGTTTTGATGTATTCCGCGCCGTCGGCTTCAATAATTTCAAAACGCTCGTCTTCAAACGGCAACTCAAACAGGCTGCGGGCAACATTAATGACTTGCGGGTTGATGTCGACGGCAGTTTGGCGGGTTTCGGGCAGATAAGCATCTATCCAACGGGCGAAGGAGCCGCCACCGAGGCCGATTTGGGTGATGTGCGCCGGTTTGTCGGCAAACAGCAGCCAGCCCATCATGGCGCGGCTGTAAGAGAGTACCAGCTCGGCGGGATGATCGAGGTTCATCGAACTTTGAATGGTCGGGCTGCCCAAATGCAGCGAACGGATGTTGCCTTCTTCGGAAATGCCGACTTCGGGCATTTCAAATCGTTGCGCGCGCAGGCGGCGGTAGGGGTGTTGGGCCATTTCAACAAGATTCGCTGGGGAAACATATTATTTTAATACATTTTTTAGTTTAACCAAAGACACGGCTGTGAAATAAAATCTGCTTCAACGATAAAATGCTTTTCAGACGGCCTTTTGAGAAGATATGTAGATAAAATAATCAACGTGAAAACAATAGTCTTGGCAAATGAGATGAAAAAAGAAGCTGAAGAGGCTTGCTAAAATCATCAGATATAGTCATAATGTGCACTTCTTTAGCCGGTATAGCTCAGTTGGTAGAGCAGCTGACTTGTAATCAGAAGGTCCCGAGTTCGACTCTTGGTGCCGGCACCAAAATAAAAAATCAGCCCAGTCAATCGATTGGGCTGATTTTTCATGTGTTCATTACTTACATGGCAATAATCAAAAAACAGCCCGGGTCGGTTACCGGGCTGTTTTTGTCGGATATTCAGCGGCCTGATACCTGCATGGCGGCTTTGGCGGGCAAGACAGCGGATTTATTGTGAGCATTGAAGGCGCGTTTGGCGGCTTGGAAAATGGTTTGTCGTCTGCGGTGTTGCATCATAAACTCCTTATCTTAAACTGTGTGTGCTGCTGATTTGCCGCACAGTATGGACGGAGTATGTGACGCCTTCGTGAACACAAGGTTCGTTTGATTACTTTTACTTACATGACGCAGATGTGGCAAATCAAGGCCACAGCCATGCCCACACGCGGCGGCCTTCGCTTTGTAAAATAGTGTAGGTACGGCAGGCGGCAGCGGTGGCCATGCTTTCGAGGCCGATGCCTTTGGCAGCCAGTGCGGCGGCGATTTTGGGGTGGAGGAATACTTGCGTAGCACCGGTGCCTACCAGAATCACTTCCGGCAACGGCTTGCCTTCAGGAACATCGAGCAGCAGTTCGGCACTCAGCGCCGTGGGAGCGGCGGCCTGACTGGAATCGAGACTGCCGGGGCGCAGCACAACCGCTTCCTGATAAATTTTGCCGTTGATTTCCAGGCGGCCGTTTTCATAGCCGGTGATGACGAAATCTTCCGGGTTGTGGTTTTCTTCAATCAGCATAGTGTTTCCCATAAAAATTCAGGTGCAAAAACAGGCAAATTCGGGTAGCATTAAAGCCTTTTATTCAAAGCAAGTTTGCGCGCTTATACTAACACACAACGGCTTAAGGAGACACGATGAAGCCTATCAATATCGGTATTTTGGGTTTGGGGACGGTCGGCAGCGGTGCGGTCGGCGTTTTGCGCGGCAACGCGGAAGAAATCAGCCGCCGCTTGGGGCGCGATGTGAAAGTATTCATGGTGTCGACCCGCAATGCAGAAAAAGCCCGTGCGGTGTGCAGCGAAGCCACCTTGGTTACCGATGACCCGTTTGCCGTGGTGAAGCATCCCGAAGTGGACATCGTGGTCGAGCTGTTTGGCGGCACCGAAATCGCCAAAGACTTGGTATTACAGGCGATTGAAAACGGCAAGCATGTGGTCACTGCCAATAAAAAGCTGTTGGCTGAGTATGGCAATGAAATCTTCAAACTGGCCGAAGCCAAAAATGTGATGGTGAACTTTGAAGCAGCGGTTGCGGGCGGCATTCCCATCATCAAAGCGCTGCGCGAAGGCTTGGCCGCGAATAATATCCGCTCGATTGCAGGCATCATCAACGGCACCAGCAACTTCATTCTGACCGAAATGCGTGAAAAAGGCAGCGCTTTTGCCGACGTATTGAAGCAGGCGCAGGAATTGGGCTATGCCGAAGCCGACCCGACATTTGACATTGAAGGCCATGATGCCGGCCATAAAATCACCATCATGAGCGCACTCGCGTTTGGCACGCCGGTAAACTTCGATGCCTGCTATCTGGAAGGTATCAGCAAACTCGACAGCTGCGACATCAAATATGCCGAAGAGCTGGGCTATCGCGTGAAACTACTCGGCATCACCCGCAGAAGCGAAAAAGGCATCGAATTGCGTGTGCACCCCACGCTGATTCCTGAATGCCGCCTGTTGGCCAATGTCAACGGCGTGA
>CAYVIS010000198.1:0-4077 GCA_964451565.1 uncultured Neisseria sp. | reverse complement strand
AAACTAAGTAATAGATAATAGGCTTGGCAGGCACTTACTGTTATGCTTTGGTTTGATGACCGTTGCCATAAAGAATAGCGTTATGACTCCTCGAAAAAACCTGCCGCTGATTTATTCCTGCTCCGGCTGCTCCGATGTGGCGCAGCTGGCCAACGATACCGCGCTGGCGCTCGACCATGCCGGTGAATTTGAAATGTCGTGTATTGCCGGTGTCGGCGGCAAAGTGCCGGCGCTGGTGAAAAAGGCGCAGTCGGGCAGGCCGCTGTTGGCGATTGACGGCTGCCAGCTGCATTGCGCCAGCTCATGTTTGGAAAACGTGGGTGTGACGCCGGATGTGCATGTGAAGCTGTATGAAATGGGCTATAAAAAGCGCTTCGGTCAAAGCTATGCCGAGGAAACGGTGGCGGATGTGTATGACTATGTTTTGCAGCAGAAAGCGTGTCTGCCTTAAAAAGATAGTGGATTAGATTTGAACCAGTACAGCGTTGTCTCGCCTTGCCGTACTAGGTGTACTGTCTGCGGCTCCCCGCCTTGTCCTGATTCAAATCTAATCCACTATAAAGGCTGTTAAGGCCGTCTGAAAAGCACACAAACAAACGAGAAGAATGAATAATGAACAATAAAACCATTATGTTGGCCAATCCGCGCGGTTTTTGCGCCGGTGTGGATCGCGCCATCAGCATTGTCGAGCGCGCGCTGGAAGAATTCGGCGCGCCGATTTATGTGCGCCACGAGGTGGTGCACAATAAATTTGTGGTCGATAATCTGCGCGAAAAAGGCGCGGTGTTTATCGAAGATTTGGCCGACGTGCCGCCCGGCGCAACGCTGATTTATTCGGCACACGGCGTGTCGAAAGCGGTGCAGGATGAGGCGGCAGAGCGCGGTTTTCAGGTGTTTGACGCCACTTGCCCGCTGGTGACCAAAGTGCACAAAGAAGTGGCGCGGCTGGATGCGCAGGGCTATCAGATTATCATGATCGGCCACAAAGGCCACCCCGAAGTGGAAGGCACAATGGGGCAGCTTTCAGACGGCGTGATGCTGCTGGTGGAAACGGTTGACGATGTGGCCGCTTTACAGGTGGCCAATCCGGATAAATTGTCGCATGTGAGCCAAACCACGCTGTCGGTGGACGAAACCCGCGACATCATCGAAGCGCTGAAAGCGCGTTTCCCCAATATCCGCAGCCCGCACAAGGAAGACATCTGTTACGCCACCACCAACCGCCAAGAAGCGGTGAAGGCGCTGGCAGAAGAATGCGACATCGTGATTGTGGTCGGCTCGCCCAATTCATCTAACAGCAACCGCCTGCGCGAAGTGGCGGCCTTGCGCGGCGTCGATGCCTATATGGTCGACAATGCAGGCTATTTGCAGCAGGAGTGGTTTGCCGGCAAGCGCAAAGTGGGTGTCACCGCAGGCGCATCGGCACCGGAAGTGTTGGTGCAGGAAGTGCTTGCCACGATTGACGGCTGGGGCTTTGATACCGTGCGCGAAGGTGAGGGCGCAGAGGAAAGCATCGTGTTTGTATTGCCGAAAGCCTTGCGTAAGGAATGATGTTTGCTGGATAGAACAAGGCCGTCTGAAAGCTTTATGGGTTTTCAGACGGCCTTGTTCTATCATCATTATGTCGAATTTATGCGTAATATCCGGCACCCAAAATACAGGGTTTGGCTGCGCCGGTGGCGTGATGCGGGTTGCTGGGCAGGCGGTTGACCCAGCAGGCGGCGAGCCAGCCGAAGGTGGCGGCTTCCACCCATTGCGGGTCGAGGCTGAGGGCGGCGCTGCTGTGGAGGGTTGCGTGTTGCGCTTGCATCAGGGTTTGCAGGCGCTGCATCAGGGCGCTGTTTTGGATGCCGCCGCCGCAGACGTAGATATTTTCAGCCTGTGGGGCATATTGTGTGATGGCATCGCTGATGCTGCGGGCGCTGTATTCCAGCAGCGTGCGCAAAACGTCGTGCGGGCTTTCGTTGCCGCTCAGTTGCGGCAGCAGCCAATCCAGCGAAAACAGCTCTCTGCCGGTGCTTTTGGGCGGGGTAAGGGCGAAATAGGGGTGGCTGAGCAGGCGGTCGAGCAAATCGGGCAATATTTGTCCAGCGGCGGCTTTTCGGCCGTTTTCGTCATAGTTTTCCTGCCAGATATGCCGCACCCAAGCGTCCATCAGCATATTGCCGGGGCCGGTGTCGAAACCCTGTGCGGGCGCATCGGGGGGGAGGATGCTGATGTTGGCAATGCCGCCGATATTCAACACCACGCGGGTTTCATCGGGGCTGCCGAACAGGGCTTGGTGGAAAGCGGGCACCAGCGGCGCACCCTGTCCGCCGGCGGCCAAATCGCGGCTGCGGAAGTCGCCGACGGTGGTGATGCCGCTTAATTCGGCCAGCAGCGGCAAATCGGCCAGTTGGATGCTGTAGCCGTGTTCGGGGGCGTGGCGCACGGTTTGGCCGTGGCAGCCGATGGCGGTGATGCATGCGGGCGTCAGCCCTTGCTGGGAGAGCAGGTGGGCGACGGTTTCGGCATAGAGACGGCTCAATTCCTGCGCCAGCAGCATGCTGCGGTGCAATTCGTTGCCGCCGCTGTTTTGCAGCGCCAGCAAATCGGTTTTCAGACGCTCGGGATAGGGCAGAAAAGCGTGTCCTTCCGCCGCCAGCCAGCCGCCATCCTGCATGCGGATTAATACGGCGTCGGCGCCGTCCATGCTGGTGCCGGACATGATGCCGATATAGAGTTGGGAATCCTGGTTCATGATGGAAGGCCGTCTGAAAGAAAGCGCTATTTTAGCGTGATTCGGCGGCGTTTGGCAGAGTCGGTTTTGTGGAGTCGGGCGGCGGCTTTAAAATTTTTTCCAATCTGGTGGGGCGGCAGGCGGAAAAAGATAAAGAAAAAGCGCATCTTGAAAAAAGATGCGCTTTAAGCGGATGCGGCGGGTTTAGAAATTGCCGCCGGATTGGTTCACCATGTAAACCACCGCTGCTTTGACTTCGTCGTCGGTCAGACCGGCATTGCCGCCTTTGGGGGGCATCAGGCCGCCGTCGGGGCCGGTGTAGCCGTCAATCGCATGTTTGAACATGGTTTCTTTGCCTTGTTTGATGCGATCGGTCCAATCGGCGTTATGGGTGATTTTCGGTGCGAAAGGAATGGCGGAGGTTGCCGAGTGGCAGGCCATGCACAAGCTTTCGAATACTTTTTGGCCGTCTGCGCCGCCTGCTGCAGCGACGGGGGCGGCAGCACCATCGGCAGCTGCGCCGGATGCGTCAGAAGCGGCGGCGTCGGCAGCTGCACCTGCGGCAGGCTCTTCAAAATTGCCGCCGGATTGGTTGGTCATGAAGACGATGGCGCGTTTGAGCTCGTCGTCGGTCAAATCGGCAGCGCCGCCTTTGGCAGGCATGGCGTTAAAGCCGTTTAAAGCGTGGTTAAACAAGGTGTCGAAGCCTTGGGCGATGCGGGGTGCCCAGTCGCTGTTGTGGGTGACTTTGGGCGAATCCGGTACGACGCTGTCGGCGGCGTGGCATTGGATACAGATTTTGTTGAAAATCTGTTCGCCGGTGCGTTCGCCTACCGGGGTGCCGTCACCCATGGTGACATTGCCGACCGGCATGATGCGGGTTTCTGTGGCTGACTGGGTGCTCTCTTCTACGTCGCTGTAGTAGCCGCTGGTAGCCAGTTTTACCAAGAAAAACAGGACTGCAAGCAGAATAACGATACCTGCCACAAGAGTAAATAATGCAGAACCTTGGGCTTTCTTGTTGTTAAGTTGATTCATTTGGTTGGCCTCGCCGTTTTGGTAGTTGTGACGAAAATATTATTCGATTTTGTTAATTTGTATTAACAATAATTTGCTGGATTATACTGAATTCGCAAGGGCTTTCCAATCTTTAATGGCTGCTTTAGCGCAAATTATCGTGAAATTTTCATCGGAAAGATGTGTAAAAGGCCGTCTGAAAGGGATTTGACGCATGTAGTAAGATGCGCGTCTGCCACAAAAGTTTTGCTTATTTGTGCCTTTTGGGTTAATCTTACGCCCCTATGCACCCATAGCTCAGTTGGAAGAGCGTCAGTTTCCGAAGCTGGAGGCCACAGGTT
>CAYVIS010000197.1:0-4116 GCA_964451565.1 uncultured Neisseria sp. | reverse complement strand
CGTAAATTTGCTACAATGCCGTGCATCTTGCACAAACTGAAAGTCTGAAAGCATCATGCGTATCGTAGAAAAAGCCTATACTTTTGATGACGTTTTGCTGGTTCCCGCACGCTCCAACGTGCTGCCGCGCGACGTTTCCCTCAAAACCCAACTCACCCGCAACATCACCCTCAATCTCCCCCTGCTTTCCGCTGCGATGGATACGGTAACCGAAGCCAAGCTGGCCATTTCGATGGCGCAGGAAGGCGGCATCGGCATTATCCACAAAAACATGACGCCCGAGCGCCAAGCCAATGCCGTAGCCAAGGTGAAACGCCACGAAAGCGGCATTGTGAAAGAGCCGGTCACCATCGGCCCGGATATGCTGATTGGCGAGCTGCTGGAAATGCAGGCCAAGCGCAAACGCAAGATGTCGGGCTTGCCGGTGGTGGAAAACGGCAAAGTGGTGGGCTTGGTAACCAACCGCGATTTGCGTTTCGAAAAACGCCTCGACCAGCCGGTTTCTGCGATTATGACTCCGCGCGAGCGCTTGGTGACCGTGTCTGAAGGCACCGGCATCGACGAAGCGCGTGATGTGATGCACGAGCATAAAGTAGAACGCGTGTTGGTGGTGAACGATGCGTGGGAGCTCAAAGGCCTGATTACGGTGAAAGACATTCTGAAAACCACCGAATTTCCCAATGCCAATAAAGATGCCGACGGTCGTTTGCGCGTAGGCGCGGCGGTTGGTGTGGGCGCAGACACCGACGAGCGCGTGAAAGCGCTGGTGGAAGCGGGCGTAGACGTGTTGGTGGTCGATACTGCGCACGGCCACAGCGAAGGCGTGTTGGAACGTGTGAAATGGGTGAAAGCAAATTACCCGCAAGTGCAGGTGATTGGCGGTAATATTGCTACGGAACAAGCGGCGCTGGATTTGGTGGCGGCAGGCGCGGATGCGGTGAAAGTGGGCATCGGCCCGGGCTCCATCTGCACCACCCGCATCGTGGCCGGTGTCGGCGTGCCGCAACTGACGGCGATTCACAACGTATCCGAAGCGCTCAAAGGCACCGGCGTGCCGCTGATTGCCGATGGCGGCATCCGCTTTTCGGGCGATATTTCCAAAGCCTTGGCCGCAGGCGCGCATTGCGTGATGCTCGGCGGCATGTTTGCCGGTACCGAAGAAGCGCCGGGTGAAATCGAGCTGTATCAAGGCCGCTCGTATAAATCTTATCGCGGCATGGGCTCGCTCGGCGCGATGAGCCAAGGCTCGTCCGACCGCTATTTCCAAGATAAAGTCGACAGCACCGACAAATACGTGCCCGAAGGTATTGAAGGCCGTGTGCCCTACAAAGGCCCGATTGTGCAGATTATCCATCAGCTGATGGGCGGCCTGCGCTCCAGCATGGGCTATCTGGGTTGCGCCACCATCAACGATATGCACCAAAAAGCCGAATTTGTCGAAATCACCTCGGCAGGCATGAGCGAATCGCATGTGCATGACGTGCAGATTACCAAAGAAGCGCCGAACTACCACGTGCGCTGATGCATCAAAACAATGGGTTGCCCGAGCAGGGCAGCCCATTTGCTGTATGATGTAGATTGATGTTGCACAAGTTTTTCATATTTATCTGGGAAAATACTCGTTTCAGACGGCCTGAATCAGTATAATCCCGCCTCGTAATATTGCTTCAGACGGCCTTTGCTTAATCTGATTACCGACGCCGTCTGAAAACGAATTTTTATCGTTGTTTTTCATTCAGGAGACTTGCATGAGCGCAATTGTTGATATTTTTGCCCGCGAAATTTTGGATTCACGCGGCAACCCCACCGTAGAGTGCGATGTATTGCTCGAATCAGGCGTGATGGGTCGCGCCGCCGTGCCGTCGGGCGCGTCTACCGGCCAGAAAGAAGCTTTGGAGCTGCGCGACGGCGACAAAAGCCGCTATCTGGGCAAAGGTGTGTTGCAGGCTGTTGAGCATGTGAACAACGAAATCGCCCAAGCGCTGATCGGCGTGGATGCCAGCGAGCAATCCTACATCGACCAAATCATGCTTGATTTGGACGGCACCGACAACAAAGGCCGTTTGGGTGCGAATGCCACGCTGGCCGTGTCGATGGCCGTTGCCCGCGCAGCCGCCGAAGATGCCGGCCTGCCGCTCTACCGCTACATCGGCGGTGCCGGCCCGATGGCGATGCCCGTGCCGATGATGAACGTGATTAACGGCGGCGAACACGCCAACAACAGCCTGAACATCCAAGAATTCATGATTATGCCCGTGGGCGCAGAAAGCTTCCGCGAAGCCCTGCGTTGCGGCGCCGAAATCTTCCACGCGCTGAAAAAACTGTGCGACAGCAAAGGCTTCCCGACCACCGTGGGCGATGAAGGCGGCTTCGCGCCCAACTTGAACAGCCACGAAGAAGCCCTGCAGCTGATGGAAGAAGCCGTGAAAGCCGCAGGCTATATTCCGGGTGAAGACGTATTGTTTGCCATGGACTGCGCATCCAGCGAATTCTACAAAGACGGCCAATATCACCTCGAAGCCGAAGGCAAAGCCTACAGCAGCGCAGAATTTGCCGATTATCTGGCCGACTTGGTGGCCAAATACCCGATTGTTTCCATCGAAGACGGTATGGACGAAAACGACTGGGAAGGCTGGAAACTGCTCACCGAAAAACTGGGCGGCAAAGTGCAGCTGGTCGGCGACGACCTGTTTGTCACCAACCCGGCCATTTTGGCTGAGGGCATCGAAAAAGGCGTGGCCAACGCCTTGCTGGTGAAAGTGAATCAAATCGGCACCCTGAGCGAAACCCTCAAAGCCGTCGAGCTGGCCAAACGCAACCGCTACGCCAGCGTGATGAGCCACCGTTCGGGCGAAACCGAAGACAGCACCATCGCCGATTTGGCCGTGGCCACCAACTGCATGCAGATTAAAACCGGCTCACTGAGCCGCTCAGACCGCATGGCCAAATACAACCAACTGCTGCGTATTGAAGAAGAGTTGGGCGAAGCCGCTTACTACCCGGGCAAAGCCGCCTTCTATCAATTGGGCAAATAAGGGCATAAACGATGAAGTGGGTGACGCTGGTTTTAATCGCCGCCATTGCGTGGTTTCAATACAGCCTTTGGCTCTCCAAAGGCGGCTGGCGCGACATGTGGCGCCTGCAAGACCAAGTAACGGTGCAGGAAGAAAAAAACCGCGCGCTCGCTTTGCGCAATACCGCATTGGCAGCAGAAGTGATGGATTTGGCCGAAGGCCGCGACGCCATCGCCGAAATCGCCCGTGTGGATTTGGGTTATATCCAAAGCGGAGAAACCTATTACCGCTTGGTGCGCCGCCCTTAAAACTTGTTAGGTTTGATAGAGGCCGTCTGAACACAGTTTCAGACGGCTTTTTTGTATAGTGGATTAGAAAGATAGTGGATTAGAATTAAATCGGGACACAATTGAACCTGTTTGATGAAGATAAACCCCCGTCGCTCCTGCGTAGACAGGAGCCCAGTCTGAAGCGCAGCTTCAGTTTCTTCGCCATCACAAGCAATCTGCTGCAATACGGTCATCTTGAAAATGTATTGATGTACTATTTTAATTCTAATCAACTATAAAACAGTTCAATACATTCAAGTGGCTGGACTTGTCGAAGCCATTTGGTGAGTCAAGAGAGGCTTCGACAAGCTCAGCCACCTGTTTTGATTTTCACGATGCATTAAAGTGTAGATTTAATTCTAATCCACTATAAAACGGAAAGGCCGTCTGAATGCTGAAATGCTTTCAGACGGCCTTTCGATTGGGCTGTTTACATTTACATTTCAGGCTTGGCTGCGCTGAATCGGAATCTGTTTGGCGGCGTTTTCGACTTGTTCGGGCAGCAGTTTGTTGAGGCAGTCGGTGTGGCCGAGCGGGCATTCGCGTTGGAAGCAGGGCGAGCATTCGAGGTTCAGGCTCACAATGGCGGCTTGCTTGCTCAACGGCGGGGTGTGGTCGGGGCTGGAGGAGCCGTACACCGCCACGAGTTTGCGGCCGAGTGCGGCGGCGAGGTGCATCAGGCCGCTGTCGTTGCAGACCACGGTGTCGGCGCAGGCGAGCAGGTCGATGGCTTCGGAGAGGCTGGTTTGGCCGCAGAGGTTGGTGCAGAGGCC
>CAYVIS010000196.1:0-4153 GCA_964451565.1 uncultured Neisseria sp. | reverse complement strand
TGTATTCCAGCCTGCGCGAAGTCACCAAAGACGTGCTCGAAAGCCTCACCCCGCGCGAAGCCAAGGTATTGCGCATGCGCTTCGGTATCGACATGAACACCGACCACACGCTGGAAGAAGTGGGCAAACAATTCGACGTGACCCGCGAGCGCATCCGCCAAATCGAAGCCAAAGCCCTGCGTAAGCTGCGCCACCCTACCCGCAGCGACCGCCTGAAAAGCTTCCTCGACAGCGAAGAAAACAAACAGTAATCCTTTAACGGAACCCGGAAGCGCAGCCTGCAAGCTGCGCTTTTTTTATGGCACGATGTTTCCATCGGACAACTATTATAGTGGATTAAATTTGAATCAGGACAAGGCGGGGAGCCGCAGACAGTGCACCTAGTACGGCAAGGCGAACCCAACGCTGTACTGGTTCAAATTTAATTCACTATATATGCTTGCGGAATTCTCCGACCCATCATTCCGGCGCAGGCCGGAATCCATCCACACAATTCCAGAATATTAACTTTAAAGAAATTTTTTCAACATTAATAAATTCCGGTTTATGCTCCCTGCCCCAACCAAGGCCGTCTGAAGCATTTGTTTCAGACGGCCTTGAACACAAGCCAAATTATGTTAAAATAGCCGCCTTTGCTGTATTTCTGGGTCTGTAGCTCAGGGGTTAGAGCAGGGGACTCATAATCCCTTGGTCGTGGGTTCGAAACCCACCGGACCCACCAGATGAAAAGCTGCGCCGGTTGTCAGGAAATCCTGAAACCGGCGCAGTTCTTTTTTTATTTCAGACGGCCTGCTGCTTTTTTACAAGGCCGTCTGAAAACTAAAGCTGCACCGCTTTGCATTTGCATTTAAAATTTCAAGCCGCCTTTTATTTTTGTTTAAGCCTTTATGAAATCTGCTTCCTGGTCTTCCAAAATCGGTTTTATCCTCTCCGCCGCAGGCTCGGCCATCGGTTTGGGCGCTATCTGGAAATTCCCCTACACCGCAGGCACCAACGGCGGTGCGGTGTTTTTCATGCTGTTTTTGTTGTTTACCGTGCTCATCGGCCTGCCGGTGCTGTTGGCGGAATTCTATATCGGCCGTGCCAGCGGCAGAAATGCGGTGGATGCGTTCAAAACGCTGGCACCCGGCAGCCTGTGGCCGTGGGTCGGGCGCATGGGGGTGGCGGCCTGTTTTATCCTGCTCTCGTTTTACAGCGTAGTCGGCGGCTGGGTGTCGGCTTATGTGGTGCATGCTTTCAGCGGCGTGATACGCCCCGATACGGATTTCGGGCTGTTGTTTGAACAAACCATCAGCCATCCGCTGAGCGCGGTGGCCTATCAGGCTTTGTTTATGCTGATGACGGTGGCGGTGGTTCAGGGCGGGATTGCCAACGGCATCGAGAAAGCCAGCCGCTATCTGATGCCTGCGCTGTTTGTGTTGTTTGTGCTGCTGGTGGCGCGCTCGCTGACGCTGCCGGGCGCGATGGCAGGCGTGTCGTTTCTGCTCAAACCCGATTGGCAGTATATCAATCCGCAAACCATGCTGATTGCGCTGGGGCAGGCTTTTTTCGCACTGAGCATCGGCGTGTCGGCCATGATTACTTATGCCGCCTATCTGGATGACAAACAGGATGTGTTCCGTTCGGCCAATAGCGTGATGTGGTTGAACCTGCTGGTTTCGCTGCTGGCGGGGCTGGTGATTTTCCCGGCGGTGTTTGCGTTCGGCTTCAAACCCGATCAGGGGCCGGGGCTGATTTTTGTGGTGCTGCCCGCCGTGTTTCAGCACATACCGTTCGGGCAGATTCTGTTTGCGGTGTTTATGCTGCTGGTTTTGTTCGCCACGCTCACCTCCGCATTTGCCATGCTGGAAACCGTGATTGCCGCTGCCATCCACAATAACGAACGCCGCCGCCGTCCGGCTGCCTGGCTGGTGGGCGCAGCCATTTTCATCGTCGGCATTCCTTCGGCGCTGTCGTTCGGCATCTGGAAAGATTTCACGCTGTTTGGCAAAACCGTTTTCGATTTGTGGGATTATCTGATTACCGCTTGGATTATGCCGGTGGGCGCATTGTGCGTGGCCGCGTTCGTGGCGTGGGTGCAACAAAAAAGCAAGGTGCTGGCGCATATGCAAAGCGGCAGCCGTGTCGCCCGCTGGATTCCGCCGCTCTGGCTCGCCGCCCTGCGCTATCTCGCGCCCATCGCCATCTTGCTGGTTTTCGCCAACACCTTGGGCTGGATTTAAACCACCCACGCCAACGCCGCACATAGGCCGTCTGAAAGCATCTGCGCCGGGCTTGCCGAGCCATTCAGACGGCCTTTTCACCTACTCATCCGCCCGATATACACCCTGAACAAAAATAATCGTCGTTATCCAATACTTCCAAATAGATATTAACAAATAAAATTATTTCCATATTAGAAAATAATTATTAGAGCAATCACTGGCACGCTGTTAATATACCGAATATCAAGAATAAAAACCGATTATCAAAAATACCGTTTCTGAAACATTATCTCTAACGTCATACTCCCGAAAATAAAATATTTCAAGGGATAACAAAATGACCACCATCGCCATTGATTTGCAGCCTCAATGCCGTTTCACCTGTCATGCCGCCAACGACGAAATGCATGTGCACCGCCCCGAGCAGATTGTCGACGAGCTTAATCGTCAGGCCGGGTATGCGGATTTGCGCCTGCTGATTGAAAATGTCTCACCCGCGCAGCACACTCTGTGCACCAGCCTCAGCAGCCTCGCCAACACGCGCGAGCGCCAATATTTTATTTTCGACCAAAGCTCGCGCCTGCTGAACCAAGCGCAGCAATGCCAAGGGCTGCATTTTCTCCCCGGCCTGCCCTGCCCCGCCGATTACGACCACGAAATCGAAACCAAAGGCGGCGAACACCTCAGCGCCTGTTTCCACGATGCCGGACAAAGCCGCAGCAGCGGCCTGATTGAATAGCTGTTTGCCCATCAAGCCCAAACCATCATCATCGGCGGCCTCGCCACCGAACACGCCATCCGCAAAACCGCCTGCCAACTGAGCTGGTATGGCGACAACTGGAACATCATCGTCAATCTCGCCGCCTGCCGCGGCTACACGCCCGAAGGCATTATTCAGGCCGTTTACGACATGCGCCATGCCGGCGTAACCGTGATTAACGACAGCAGCGAGCTGCCCGCGCTGCTGGCCGCTGCCCAACCGCAGTATTACGTGCTTTAAAGCACCAAGCGGATTTTTACTCCGCCAACCGAACTTGAGGCCGTCTGAAATTCTTTTCAGACGGCCTCAAGCTTTGCAGCATTATCATTACAGCATACCAGTGTAGCAGGCTTGCGTGACCAATGGCGGGCTTGAATAGATTTACGATGGCGTAATGGATAATTTTGCAAAAAGCCCAACCTGAAATGCTCCAATCCGCCCCAAAACAAAAGGCCGTCTGAAAGCAAACCTTTCAGACGGCCTCAAAGCCTAATCAAACTTACATCTGGGTAGACTGAATCGCAGTCAGCGCGATGGTGTAGACAATATCGTCTACCAGGGCGCCGCGCGACAAATCGTTCACCGGTTTGCGCAGACCTTGCAGCATCGGGCCGACGCTCAACACATTGGCATTACGCTGCACGGCTTTGTAGGTGCAGTTGCCGGTGTTCAAATCGGGGAACACCAACACGGTTGCCTGACCGGCCACTTTGCTGTCGGGCGCTTTCGATTTGGCCACACTCGGCACGGTGGCGGCGTCATATTGCAGCGGGCCGTCGATGGCCAAATCCGGGCGTTTTTCTTGAGCGATTTTGGTGGCTTCGGCCACTTTTTCCACCGCCGGGCCTGCACCCGAAGTGCCGGTGGAATAAGAAATCATCGCCACTTTCGGCTCGATACCGAACGCTTTGGCCGAATCGGCAGACTGAATAGCAATATCGGCCAGCTGTTCGGCAGTCGGCTCAGGATTCACGGCACAGTCGCCGTAAACCAATACTTGGTTGGGCAGCAGCATGAAAAATACGCTCGATACCAAGCTGGCGCCCGGTGCGGTTTTAATCAATTGCAAGGCCGGGCGGATGGTGTTGGCGGTGGTGTGCACCGCGCCGGACACCAAGCCGTCGACATCGTTTTGCGCCATCATCATGGTGCCGAGCACCACGGTGTCTTGCAGCTGCTCGCGCGCCTG
>CAYVIS010000195.1:0-4184 GCA_964451565.1 uncultured Neisseria sp. | reverse complement strand
CATAAGCATCGCGCATTTCCTGCTGGCGGTTTTCATCCACCAGCATATTCAATTTGCGCGGCAGACCGGGCAGCATCTGCGCCCAATCGGGGGCTTCGGCTTTGATGTTGCGCAACAGCGCTTTGGGGCCGACCTGCTCGTTCATCCAACTCACCAAAAACGGTTTCGCCGTCGCCCACAAATCCAGCTCGGGGTCGAGCTGCCGCCCCAAGCCTTCGATATTGAGCAGCGTTTTTTGCAGCAACACCAACTGCGGCTGGATTTCCACATTGAAGCGGCGGCTGGTTTCAAACAGGCGCATCAATACCAAGCCAAACGAAATCTGCGACAGCGGTTTATTGAAAATCGGCTCGCACACGGCGCGCACCGCCGCTTCCAATTCCTCGGCGCGGGTATCGGCCGGCACCCAGCCCGATTCGATGTGGGCGGTGGCGACGCGGTGGTAGTCGCGGTTGAAAAAGGCCAGAAAATTGATGGCCAGATAGCGTTTGTCGTATTCGGTGAGGCTGCCGACAATGCCGAAATCGAGGGCGATGTAGCGGTTGTCGTCGGCCACCAGAATATTGCCCGGGTGCATATCGGCGTGGAAAAAGCCGTTTTTAAACACTTGGGTGAAGAAGATTTCCACGCCGTAACGGGCGAGTGTTTTCAGGTCGATGCCTTTGGCGCGCAGCGTGGCGATGTCGGAAATCGGCGTGCCGTCCATCCACTCAATCGTCAGCACGTCGCGGCTGCAGTAATCGAAATACACTTGCGGCACAATCAGCATATCGCTGCCGGCAAAATGGCGGCCTAGCTGGCTGGCATTGGCCGCTTCTTTCATCAAGTCCAATTCGTCGTGCAGATATTTGTCGAATTCGGCTACCACTTCCTGCGGCTTCAGGCGCTTGCCGTCGGCAAACAGGCGCTCAATCCATTTGGCGCCGAAACGCATCAGCGCCAAATCCTGCTCAATCACCGGCAACAGATTGGGGCGCAACACCTTCACCGCCACCGACTCGCCGCTATGCAAGCGCGCTTTGTGCACCTGCGCCACCGATGCGCTGGCCACCGGCTCGGCCTCGAATTCGGCATACACTTCAGCAATCGGCCTGCCCAAAGAAGCCTCGATGTGTTCGCGCGCCAGATAGCCGGGAAACGGCGGCACTTTGTCTTGCAGTTTGGCCAATTCCTGCGCGTATGCCGGCGGCAGAATATCGGGGCGGGTCGAGAGCACCTGCCCCAGCTTCACAAAAATCGGCCCCAAGCTTTCCATCGCCAAGCGCAGGCGCACCGGCAACGGCTCATCGTTGCTGCGCGGACTTTTCGGCAGTTTGGCCGCCAACACGCGCAGCCAGGCGGGGCGGATGCGGTCGGCCAACAGCTCGCCTAAGCCGTAGCGGTAAACGGTTTGAAAAATGGTGGACGCGCGTTTAAGCCATTTCATGGGCAAGTCTTTTATCAAAAATAAGCGCCGCGGCAACACAGGCGGCGGCCATGCAAAAAAGGAAGTGGCATGATTATAAAGCAGCGCGGCCTATCCGTGCCAATAGTGAATGAAATTTAAACCCATACAGCGTTAGATTGCCTTGCTGTACTGGCTGTACTGGCTGCGGCTTTACGCTGCATCCGTGGCATAATGAAATAATATTACGAACCAACAACCAATAAGCATATTTAACTGGGTTTATTCCATACATATATGATAGAATTTGTTTCATTAAAAGCAGCTACATAAATTTCATTCATAATCCGAAGAATATTTTTCAGCTGAAAATACCGCCGAAATGCTTGATTAATAAGGGTTGGCACTCTACCCTAACACTATCGAACCACATCAAGCAAAGGCGGTGCAGCATGACCGAAAGCCAAAAAAAGCTCAGCTTCGAATTTTTCCCCACCCGCACGCCCGAGGGGCGCGCCAAACAGGTGATTACCCGCAAGCAGCTGAGCCAATATAATCCGGAATTTTTTTCCTGCACTTCAGGCGCAGGCGGCTCGACCAAAGAAGGCACCATGCAGGCCATCCGCGACATTTTGAGCGAAGGCGTGCCCGCCGCCCCACACCTGCCCTGCGTCGGCATGCAGGCACCTGAAATTATTGAATTGCTGAATGAATACAAAGCCATGGGCGTGCGCCATCTGGTGGCTTTGCGCGGCGACATCCCCTCCGGCGTCGGCGCAGGCATGAGCGGCTTGCGCTATGCCAATGAATTGGTGGCGCTGGTGAAAAACGAATTCGGCAGCCATTTCCACATCGAAGTGGCCGCCTACCCCGAATACCACCCGCAATCGCGCAGCGCCGAAGACGACATCAACAATTTCGTGCGCAAAGCCAAAGCCGGTGCCGATTCGGCGATTACACAATATTTCTACAACCCGGATGCCTATTTCCGCTTTGTAGACGACGTGCAGGGGCGCGGCGTGGATATCCCGATTATCCCGGGCGTGATGCCGATTGCCAGCTTTTCCAAATTGGCGCGCTTTTCCGACACCTGCGGCGCCGAAATCCCGCGCTGGCTGCGGCTGAAACTGCAATCGTATGCCGACGACACCGCCGCCATCAAAGCGCTGGCGTTGGACGTGGTCACCGATATGTGCGAGCGGCTGCTGCGTGAAGGCGCGCCCAGCCTGCATTTTTATACATTAAACCAGGCAGGGTTGGTGTCTACCGTCTGCCAGCGTTTGGGCTATTAAACCGCCGCGGCCAAACCGCACGCGCCGCCCATTCTGCCACAACAGCTTCCTTCTTTTCTTGTTGTACCTCAACAGAAAAGCTTTACGGGTCATGATTATGACCCGTTTTTTTTGGCTGTTCATTAAAAGCCGCAGGCCGTCTGAAAATCTTTTCAGACGGCCTGCGGCAGGACATTCCGCAAAAGTCTCTGCCTATTCGATGCCCGCCCATTTATGCGTCTGCACGCTCAGCTGCCAATGCACCGGCGCGTTTTTACGCGCGTTGAGCAGGCCGATTTGGCGGATGGTGTCGTAAATATTCATCTGTCCGCCGATTTCGCACGGCGACAGATAATAATGTTTGGCGCGGATTTTGCGTTCCATTTCAACACAAAAATCCACCACGTCGCCATCGGCCACAATGCGCACTTCGTCTGCTGTTTCAATGCATTGCGCCGCGTATTTTCCGGCATAGCAGGCTTTCGGGCTGGTGGCGACAAAATCAATTTGCGGCGGTGCGGGGTTGAGGCCGTTGGTTTCGATGCACAAATAATAGCCGGCGTGTTTCAGCGCATCAAGCAACACATCGAGATGCGGCTGGATGGTCGGCTCGCCGCCGGTGATGATGATGTTGCGCGCCGCATAAGCGTTCAGACGGCCTAAAATCCCGCTCAGGCGCATCGGCTCGAATTTCAGGTAATCGGTGTCGCACCAAGCGCAGGCCAGATTGCATTTGCCCAAGCGGATAAACACGGCGGGCATGCCGGTGTTGTAGCCCTCGCCTTGCAGGCTTTCGAAGATTTCAACGATGCGGAATTCGGGGTTTTCGGGGCGGATGCTGTGCATTTCAGACGGCCTCACACGCTGCATTCGCAATAAGACGTGGGCGTTTCCCACAAACGCAGCGCCGACACGTTCAGATGGCCTTGTTCCCGCAATAAATCAAACATATATTGCGCCATATTCTCCGCCGTGGTGCGCTTGGCCATCGGCAGGGTTTTGAGCTGCCAACCTTCGAGCATGGCAGCGATTTGGCGCTCGCGCTCGCTGTCGGTGTGATAGATAAAGGCGTGGTCGAACGGCTCCACCACCAGCTTTTTGACGATGCTTTTCAAATCGGCAAAGTCGATGACCATGCCGTCTTTGGCGCCGCCAAGGATTAAATCGCCGCTGATTTCGACTTCGAGTTTGTAGGTGTGGCCGTGCAGGTTTTTGCACTTGCCGTCGTGGTGGTCGAGCATGTGCGCCATGTCGAACGAAAAGGTTTTGGTGATTTTCATGTTGGATGGTTCCGAGGCCGTCTGAATGGTTGTGAGTTTTCAGACGGCCTGTTTGATTATTATGATAATTGGATTGAACGGCTCAAGCGCCTTTTTCAGCCAGATATTCCGCCAGCCCGCGCTCGCGCAGCACACAACTCGGGCATTCGCCGCAGCCGCCGTCCACGCCCATGTAGCAGGTGTGGGTGTGCTCACGGATGTAGTCGAGCGCGCCCAATTCGTCGGCCAGCGCCCAGGTTTGCGCTTTGG
>CAYVIS010000194.1:0-4217 GCA_964451565.1 uncultured Neisseria sp. | reverse complement strand
GCCGTCTGAAACGAAAGGCCGTCTGAAACGAAAGGCCGTCTGAAACGAAAGGCCGAAACCTTTGCAAAATTGCTATTGCAGTATCACAAAACGGCCAAACTTCGTCATTAGCTGCGCAAGTCCGCTACGCTACCCTAGCGCAGGCCGGAATCCATGCTTCACGTAAAACTGTTTTAAAATCAAATTCCTGAATCTTGGCGAATGGATTCCGGCCTGCGCCGGAATGACGGGTTTATTGGCTATTTTCAGGATAAAAAGTATTTTGCAAAGGTCTCAGGCCGTCTGAAACATAAAAAACCGCCCGAAGCATGCTTCGGGCGGTTTTCTGCAAGCGCGGCTTACAGAGAGTAATACATTTCAAATTCCAACGGGTGCGGCGCCATGCGGATGCGGCGTACGTCGTCTTCTTTGAAGGCGATGTAGCTGTCGATCCAGTCTTTGCTGAACACGCCGCCGCGGGTCAAGAATTCGTGGTCGGCTTTGAGGGCTTCCAGCGCTTCTTCCAAAGAGGCGCAAACGGTCGGCACCAAAGCGTCTTCTTCCGGCGGCAGGTCATACAGGTTTTTGTCGGCCGGATCGCCCGGATGGATTTTGTTTTGAATGCCGTCCAAACCGGCCATCAGCAGCGCGGCGAAAGCCAAATAGGGGTTGGCCATCGGGTCGGGGAAGCGGGCTTCGATGCGACGGGCTTTGCTGCTGGCCACGTGCGGGATGCGGATGGAAGCCGAACGGTTTTTGGCGGAATAGGCCAGTTTGGTCGGGGCTTCAAAGTGCGGCACGAGGCGTTTGTAGGAATTGGTCGACGGGTTGGTGATGGCGTTCAGCGCTTTGGCGTGTTTGATGATGCCGCCGATGTAGTAGAGCGCCATTTCAGACAAACCGGCATAGCCGTCGCCTGCAAACAGGTTTTGGCCGTCTTTCCAGATGGATTGGTGAACGTGCATGCCGGAGCCGTTGTCGCCCATGATGGGTTTGGGCATGAAGGTGGCGGTTTTGCCGAAGTTGTGTGCCACGTTTTGGATCACGTATTTCATGTCTTGCGTCCAGTCGGCGCGCTTGGTGAGCGTGCTGAACTTGGTGCCGATTTCCATTTGGCCGGCGGTGGCCACTTCGTGGTGGTGCACTTCTACGGGAATGCCGATTTCTTCGAGAATGTTTACGCAGGCAGAGCGCAGGTCTTGGCCGGAATCCACGGGGGCAACCGGGAAGTAGCCGCCTTTAACGAAGGGGCGGTGGCCGGTGTTTTGGCCGTCGTAAGATTTGCCGCTGCTCCAAGCTGCTTCTTCAGAGTGGATTTTGTAGCGGGTGCCCGACATATCGGTTTCAAATTCAACGCCGTCAAACACGAAAAATTCGGGTTCGGGGCCGAAGAAAGCGGTGTCGCCCAAGCCGGATGATTTCAGGTAGGCTTCGGCGCGTTTGGCGATGGAGCGCGGGTCGCGGTCGTAGCCTTGGCCGTTGGCGGGGTCGATAACGTCGCAGGTAATCACCACGGTGGCGTCGTCGTAGAAAGGATCGATGTAGGCGGCGTCGGCATCAGGTTTCAGGGTCATGTCTGAGGCTTGGATGCCTTTCCAACCGCCGATAGACGAGCCGTCAAACGCTTGGCCGTTTTCAAACCAGTCTTCCGGATCTTCCAACACGATGCGGGCGGGCACGGAAACGTGTTGCTGCTTACCTTTGGTGTCGGTGAAGCGCAGGTCGACGAAGCGCACTTCGTTTTCTTCGATTAATTTGACAACATCTTTTACTGACATGGCAAGGCTCCTGATTATTTAGGGTATAACGATGGATGGCATGGTAAAAATTCGGCAATGCGCAAACGCTTATTGTGCCACAGCGGCAATATAAAAACAGGGGTGGCTGTGTAAAAGGAGCATTAATTCCTCAGGCGGTAAAGCGCTTGCGTAACAAAGTTTCATGGTGGCGCGGCGGCGGCTTTTCAGACGGCCTGTTGCTGAAGCCGCACCGCTGCAACGTTTAAACGCAATATAAATTCACCCATGAAAATTGTCAACAATTTATTCGTAAATATTTGCGGCGGCGCTGGCGTTGGTACAGCGGCAGATTTAATTAAATTACAATGTATAGCGGATGAAATTTGAATCCAGACAAGACAAGCCGACGCTGTATGGGTTCACTATGATTCACTATATTTTCAGACGGCCTCATTGCGCCGATAAGGCCGTCTGAAAGGCAAACTGCGCTATAATGCTGTCGATAATCACCGCGTGAGAAAACCATGAATCACAAGCCGCGTTATGCCGTGTTCGGCAACCCGATTGCCCACAGCAAATCCCCGCAAATCCACCAGCAGTTCGCCGCCGCAGAAGGCGTGGCGATTGAATATGAGCGTATTTTGGCCGAGCCGGGCGCGTTTGCCGAAGCCGCCGCTGCCTTTTTTCAGGCGGACGGGCAGGGCGCGAATGTGACCGTGCCGTTTAAAACCGAAGCCTACGAATGGGTGGACGAGCGCAGCGAACGCGCCGAAACCGCAGGCGCGGTGAACACCATCATCCCGCTGGGCGACGGCCGTTTCCGTGGCGACAACACCGACGGCATCGGCATGGTCAACGACATCGTGCAGGCGCAGGGTGTGGCGTTGGCGGGTAAAAAAATCCTCATCATCGGCGCAGGCGGCGCGGTGCGCGGCGTGTTGCAGCCGCTCTTGGCCGAGCAGCCCGCCGAAGTGGCGCTGACCAACCGCACTTTTGATAAAGCCGCCGAACTGGCCTTGCAATTCGGTGTGCAGGCGCTGGTGTTGGACGCTTTGCCCGTGCACCATTTCGATATTGTCATCAACGGCACGTCCGGCGGCCTCAGCGGCGAATTGCCTGCCGTGGCGGCTGAAGTGTTCGGCGCGAGCGAATTGGTGTACGACATGGTGTATGGCGATGCGGCGGCGCGTTTTCTCGATTTTGCCAAGCAGGCAGGCGCGCGGCAGGTTTCAGACGGCCTCGGCATGCTGGTCGGCCAAGCCGCATTTGCCTACCGACTGTGGCGCGGCTTCACCCCCGACATCGCCGCTGTTACGCGCTATATGAGGGCACATCATGCTTAAATGGCTGCTGGCGCTGCCTTTCGCCGCCTTTATCCTGTTTAACGCCTATGTGTACGGCAACATCATCAGCTACCGCGCCATCGCGCCGCAGCAAAGCGCGTTTATGGGCATGCGCATGGGCGAATTTCGCGATGCAGGCAAAGATGTGGCGTTGGATTACCGCTGGGCGGCCTACGGCGACATTTCCACCAATCTGAAAAAAGCGCTGATTGCCTCGGAAGACGCCAAATTTGCCGAACACGGCGGCTTCGACTGGAGTGGCATCCAAAGCGCCATCAAACGCAATCAGAAAAGCGGCAAAGTGCGCGCGGGCGGCTCCACCATCAGCCAGCAGTTGGCGAAAAACCTGTTTCTCAACGACAGCCGCAGCTACATCCGCAAAGCCGAAGAAGCCGCCATCACCGCTATGCTGGAAGCCACCACCGACAAAGACCGCATCTTCACGCTGTATTTAAACGTTATCGAATGGGCGCCGGGCGTGTTTGGCGCGGAAGCGGCGACACAGCATTTTTTCAACAAATCCGCCGCCCAACTCACCCGCCAACAAGCCGCCCAACTCGCCGCACGCGTGCCGAGGCCGCTGTATTATGCAGAGCATCCGAAAGATCGGGCATTACGCAACAAAACCAACATCATCCTGCGGCGCATGGGTTCGGCGGAATTGCCGGAGACGGAGTGAGGCCGTCTGAAAGCACTATAGACGTAGAATGGGTCAGCCCATTACAAACTGAGGCCTTTGCAAAATACACTCTTCCTTGAAAATAGCCAATAAATCCGTCATTCCGGCGCAGGCCGGAATCCATTTTTCGTTTGAATCTGCTTTAAAACCAACAAGTTGAATTTCAGTAGCTGGATTCCGGCCTGCGCCGGAATGACGGAATTGAGTGATTTGGCGATGATTCACATAGCAATTTTGCAAAGGTCTCAAACTGTTTGAGTAAACCGCTGCCCGTTGTTCAAACCACACAAAAAGGCCGTCTGAAACCAATGTTTCAGACGGCCTTTTTGTGTTCGGGCAAACTTAACCGTTTTTCAAACCCAACACATCCTGCATGTCAAACAAACCGGTGTCGCGTTCGCGCAACCACACGGCGGCGCGCACGGCACCGGCGGCGAAGGTCATGCGGCTGCTGGCTTTGTGGGTGATTTCCACGCG
>CAYVIS010000193.1:0-4238 GCA_964451565.1 uncultured Neisseria sp. | reverse complement strand
CCGCCACAATCCCGAATTCACCATGATGGAATTCTACGAAGCCTTCTGCACCTACGAGCGCATGATGGAAATGACCGAAGGCGTCATCCGCGCCGCCGCCATCACCGCCTGCGGCAGCGCCAAAATCAGCTACAACGGCCAAGAAGTCGATTTGGAAAGCCCGTTTGAGCGCCTCACCATTTTAGAAGCCATCAAAAAATTCAACCCGCACTATACCGATGAGCAACTGCACGATGAAGCATGGCTGAAACAGGAAATCGTCAAACACGGCGAAAAAATCCCGCCCGCCCCCGGCATCGGCAGCCTGCAACTGGCCTTATTTGAAGGCTGCGCCGAGAGCAAACTGTGGAACCCGACCTTTATCGTGGATTACCCGATTGAAGTGTCGCCGCTGGCACGCGCCTCCGACACCAAACCCGGCCTCACCGACCGCTTCGAATTGTTCGTCGTCGGCCGCGAGCTGGCCAACGGCTATTCCGAGTTGAACGACCCCGAAGACCAAGCCGCCCGTTTCAAAGCCCAAGTGACACAAAAAGACGCCGGCGACGACGAAGCCATGCACTACGACGCCGATTACATCCGTGCCATGGAATACGGCCTCCCGCCCACCGGCGGCAGCGGCATCGGCCTCGACCGCTTGGTGATGCTGCTCACCGACGCCCCCAGCATCCGCGACGTGATTCTGTTTCCGCAGATGCGTCCGGAATAAGGTTTGCAGATAATGAGAAGGCCGTCTGAACACTTTCCGCTCTTTCAGACGGCCTCCCTCTTAGCCACCTGCATAAATTCCGCCACATAATCATTGGCCGGATGGTCGAGCAAATCCTGCGGCGCGCCTGTCTGCACCAGTTCGCCTGCGTTCAAAATGGCGATGCGGCCGCCCATTTTCAGCGCTTCGTCGATGTCGTGGGTGATGAACACGATGGTTTTGTGCAAGCGCTGCTGCAAGTCGAGCAGTTGGTCTTGTAGCTTGGTGCGGATGAGCGGGTCGAGGGCGGAGAAGGCTTCGTCCATCAGGATGATTTCGGTGTCGGCGGCCAGCGCCCGGGCGAGGCCGACGCGTTGTTTCATGCCGCCGGAGAGCTGGTCGGGGTAGGCTGCGGCATGGTCGGCCAGCCCTACTTCGTTGAGCCAGTGCAGCGCGGTTTCGTGTTGGACTTTGGGCGGCAGGCCGCGCACGCGCAGGGCGTATTCGGCGTTTTGCAGCACGCTCAGGTGCGGCAGCAAGCCGAAATGCTGGAATACCATGCTCACTTTTTGTTGGCGGAAGGTGCGCAGGCTGCGCTCATCGAGCGCGGTAACGTTGGTGTCGCCCACCCACACTTCGCCGCAGCTGGGTTCAATCAGGCGGTTGATGTGGCGCACCAGCGTGGATTTGCCCGAGCCGGAGAGACCCATAATGCAGAAAATGCCGCCGCCGGGGATGTCGAGATGGATGCGGCGCAAACCCACTTGGCAGCCGGTGGCACGGAAAATGTCGTCGGATGGCTGCTGCTCGCGCAACATGGCCAGGGCGCGGCGACAGGCTTTTTCTTTGCCGTAGATTTTGCTGATATCGTGCAGGCGGATGGCGTTCATAAAATCTCTACTTCAGGGTTGGTGATGACGATTTTGCCGGTGGCACGGTTGCTTTCCATCAGCGTATGTGCAGCGGCGATGTCGTCAAGGGGAAACACGGCGGCCAGCGGCGCGTGCAGGCGGTGTTGTTCGATAAAAGCCAGCATTTGCGCCAACAGTGCGGGCTTGATGTCGGTGCTGTCGAAGCTGTTGAGGCAGGCGCCTTGCGGGATGTCGGTCATCGGTTCGAAATCGGGCACAACCCAGCCGCCGAGAATGCCGGTCATGCAGCAGATGCCGCCTTCGCCCAGTGTTTGCAGCGAATCTTTCAGCGTGGCCGCGCCCACCAGCTCCAGCACTTTATCGGCACGCACGCCGTTCAGACGGCCGGTATCCGATAATACTTCATCCGCACCCATTGCCTGCAGCTGCACAGCTTTGGCGGTATCGCGGGTCGTCGTGAACACGCGCGCACCGGCAGCTTTGGCCAGTTGCAACGCGGCCAAGCCCACCGAACTGGTGCCGCCGCGAATCAGCAGCGTTTCGCCCGCCGCCAACTTGAGGCGTTCAAACAGGCTGGCATAGGCGGTGTAATACATTTCCGGCAATGCCGCCAGCTGCGGCCAATCGAGGCGGCTGCGCACGGGATACACCTGTGCGGCGGGAATCAGCGCATATTCGGCATAACTGCCGTCAAAATTGCGACCCAAACCGCCCATCATCGACACCACCTGCTGCCCTGCCTGCAAACCGCTGTCAGAGGCATCATCGACCACGCCCACGCATTCGATGCCGATAATGCGCGGCCAATGCACATCGGGCGACAAACCGTTGCGAGTGAGAATTTCCGCCCGATTGATGCCGAACGCCTTGATTTTTACCCGCACCCAGCCGCTTTTTACGGCGGGTACGGGCACGCGTTCCACCCGCAAATCTTCTGCGCGGCATGCCTGCCGAATCACCACCGCTTTCATGGTTTCCATCATCTTGCTCCGTTTTCGTTCCGCTTCAGACGGCCTTGCCGTTTTTACGCCCGTAGGCTTGGGTGATGCGGTCGATAATAATCGCCAGTATCACAATCGCCGCACCCGCTTCCACGCCTTGGCCGATATTGAGGGTTTGAATGGCCTGCAACACATATTCGCCCAAGCCGCGCGCGCCGATCATGCTGGCGAGCACCACCATGCCCAGCGACATCATCACCGCCTGATTCAGCCCCGCCATAATGCTGGGCTTGGCCTGCGGCAGCAGCACCCAGCGCAAAAGCTGCCAACGTGTGCTGCCGAATGATTCGGCCGCCTCTATCATTTGCGGGCTCACTTGGCGTATGCCCAGCGCGGTGAGCCGCACCAAAGGCGCAATGGCATACACCACCGTGGCAAACAGCGCCGGCACTTTGCCGATGCCAAACAGCATCAACACCGGAATCAGATACACAAAGCTCGGCATGGTCTGCATCACATCGAGCACGGGCGAGAGCCATTTCTGCAAGCGGCGGCTGCGCGCCATCCAAATGCCCACGGGGATGCCGATGATGATGGTAAACAAGGCCGAAGCCATCAGCAGCGCCAGCGTTTGCATCAGCGCCGCCCACAAACCGAGTGCGCCGATGCAGTAAAAGCCAAATGTGCACAAAGCGGCAAACCACCATTTGCGCGTGGCGTGCCAACCGATGCCGCCCACCAGCAGCAACACCAGCCAAGCAGGCAAAGCCTGCAGGGTGCGTTCCAGCGGCAGCAGCAGCGAATCGAGGGTGAAACGGCTGATGCTGCGGAATTGCTCGCCGTGTTGCTGCACCGTTTGCGCCAGCGAGCGGTTGAGGCCGTCTGCAACCGACCATGAAGCAAAAATACTGTGTTTTTGGGTATCGGCAAGCGCCAGCGCATCGTTCAGACGGCCTGCCGCTTCTGCACTCACCCATTGCTGCCAGATTTCGGGATGCTGCGTTAAAAACAGGCGTGCTTGCTCACTGCCGCTGCGTTTGTTTTCGGTCATTGCCAAAATGGCGTGATTGAGCGTATCCGGCTCAAACTGAATCTTTTCAATCATCTGCACCAATTCGGGATAGGCCGTCTGAAACGGTTTCGACACCGACATCGCCAGTTGCGACACGGGGAACCCCGAAACGCAGCGCTCGCGGCTGTCTGCCTGCAACAGCGTTTGCCAGCAGGCATCGTTGTGCGACGGAAAGTCAATCGGTTCGAAGCGGTATTTCGCCATCAGGCCGGTGGGCTGCCAATAGTAAAACAGCAGCGGCTTTTTCTGCTCGTAGGCCGATGAAATTTCCGCATCCAGCGCCGCGCCGGTGCCGGGGTGAACATTATTGAACGCGCCTGCCAAGCCGGTGGTGTCGAGCAAGCGGGTGTTGAAGGTTTCGCAGGTCCAGCCGCTGGGGCAGTTGAGAAAACGCGCCTTGCCGGGCGCTTCGGGGTCGGGAAACAAATCGGCAAAGCGCGCCAAATCGGCCACGCTGTTCAAATCGGGATGCGCCGCTTTCACATAATCGGGCACATACCAGCCCTGCCGCGCGCCGCCCTTGAGCGTATCGCCGATGACCGCCACCTTGCCTTCGTTCACCGCTTTTTGCATGATGGGCGAGCGCCCCACCCATTGCTCGGCAATCACCTGAACCCGTTGCGCATTTAGGGGAATCCCATTTTCAGTCGATTAATATTTCTTCC
>CAYVIS010000192.1:0-4249 GCA_964451565.1 uncultured Neisseria sp. | reverse complement strand
AAAAAAGACATCGGCATCACCTGCGCGCTGATTCCCACCAACCACGAAGGCGTGGAAATCGGCCGTCGCCATTATCCCGGCGGCAGCGTATTCATGAACGGCCCGACCTGGGGCAAAGACGTTTTCATCCCGCTCGATTGGATTATCGGCGGTGTGGAATATGCCGGCAAAGGCTGGCAGATGCTGGTGGAATGCCTCTCCGTAGGCCGCTGCATTTCCCTGCCTGCCAACTCGGTGGCCGCCGGTAAAGTAGCCAGCTACACCACTTCGCTGTATGCCCGTATCCGCGACCAATTCGGCCTGCCCATCGGCAAATTCGAAGGCGTGGACGAAGCTCTTTCGCGCATCGGCATGTATACCTATCAAATGGAAGCCGCCCAAGATTTGGCGCTCACCGCGCTCGACAGCGGCGAAAAACCCAGCGTGATTTCGGCGATTTTGAAATACCACAACACCGAACGCATGCGCAAAACCCTCAATGACGCGATGGACGTACACGGCGGCCGCGCGGTGGTACTCGGTCCGCGCAACTACCTTGCCGCCGCTTATCAGGCGATTCCGGTGGCGATTACCGTCGAAGGCGCGAACATCCTCACCCGCAGCATGATTATCTTCGGCCAAGGCGCGATCCGTTGCCATCCCTATGTATTGAAAGAAATGCGTGCGGCGATGGACAACGACGACAAAGCGTTTAACCAGGCATTCGGCGCCCACCTGCATTTCGCCTTTACCAACGCCTTCCGCAGCGTGTGGCTGTCGCTGACCAACGGCGCATTCAGCGCCGCGCCCAAAGGCAACAAAGCCACCGCCGTTTACTACCGCCGCCTCAACCGCGTGGCCGCAAACTTCGCGCTGGTGGCCGACATGAGCATGTTCAGCCTCGGCGGCAGCTTGAAATTCAAGGAAAAACTGTCGGCACGTTTGGGCGATATCTTGTCCAATCTCTTTATCGCCAGCGCGGTGTTGAAACGCTTTGAAAGCCAAGGCAGCCCGAAAGAAGACGAAGCCATCATGCGCTATGCCGCCGAACAAGCCCTGTTTGACGCGCAAACCGCTCTCGACGGCCTGTTGCGCAACCTGCCGATGCGCCCCCTGGCCTGGCTGTTGCGCGCGCTGACCATGCCGCTCGGCCACAACCTCAAAGCCCCTGCCGACAAGCTCGCCAGCAAAGTGGCCGCCGATTTGATGAAAAACGAAGCCATGTTGACGCGGCTGACCCACGGCATGTTTGTGCCCGACAACGAAGACGAAGCCATCGGCCTGCTGCCGATTGCCCACGCCGCCGTGATTGCCGCCGAGCCTGCCGAGAAAAAACTGCGCAACCTCACCCGCAAGGGCGAGCTGGTGCAGCCTTCCCCCGCGCTGCGTTTGCAGGAAGCTTTGGACAAAGGCGCAATCAGCCAGTCGGAATTCGACGAAGTGACCCACGCCCGCCAGCTCAAGCGCAATGTGATTATGGTCGACGACTTCGACATGAAGCTCGAACAGCACGACGCGCAGCTGCTGCAACGGCACGTGTTTTAACCAAGTGGTGATTCAGGCGGTTTCAGCAACATCCGATGCCGTCTGAAACCGTTGTAGGTTGGGTTAGGCGCCAAGCCGTAACCCAACAAAACCGCTGCAACTTTTCAGACGGCCTGAACCGATAAAAGGCCGTCTGAAACAACAAAACAACAACACTTGCCGCTGAAAAACACATTCAAAATAAAATAAATTTAAAACACCTGTTTAAAAAAAGTAAAAACTGTTTTATAAAGGAAACTGCGGTCAATTCATTATGAGGCCGTCTGAACACTTTAAGATAAAAACACAGGAGCAATAGAGATGGAAAACAACAACTTCCGCCGTATCAAGCAGAGCGTCATCATCATCGGCAGCGCCCTGCTGGCGCAATCGGCCTGGGCCTCCGGCTACCACTTCGGCACCCAGTCGGTGAGCGCGCAATCGACCGCCAATGCGTCTGCCGCCGAAGCCGCCGATCCTTCGACCGTATTCTACAACCCCGCCGGCCTGACCAAGCTGGAAGGTACGCAGGCCACGATTAACCTCAACATCGTCGCACCGAAAGTGAAATACAGCGACGCCGAAGCCAAATACCCGGCAGTCACCAGCTGGAACGAGACCACAGGCCAGCTCGACACCGTTTACCCTGTTCAAGACAATGTGCAAGGCAGCACCAGCGGCAAAATCACCGATGACGTGGTGTTCGCGCCGCACCTCTACGCCTCGCACCAATTGAACGACAAAATCACCCTCGGCCTCGGCACTTATGTACCGTTCGGCTCGGGCACCGAATACGATCATGATTCGGTGTTGCGCTACAACCTGAACGAATTGGGTTTGCAAACGCTGGCGATCCAGCCGACCGTGGCCTATAAATTGAACGATCGCCATTCGTTTGCCGTCGGCCTCGTTGCCCAACACACCAAAGCCGAATTGCGCCAGTATGCCAACTTCGGCCCGGCGGTGGCCGGTTCGCTGAATACGCAGGCGCAAGCGGCGGCAGCCAATGGCGTGACCGCGCAAAACGTCGGTGCGCTGCTGCAATCGGCCACTGCGGGTGTGAACCAGTTGCAGGCAGGCATCGCCGCCACTGAAGCCGCGGGCGGTGACGCCTCGGCCTTGAGAACCCAACTGACCGCCGTGCAGGCGCAGCAAACCCAATTGGCGCAAGCCCAGGCGCTCTACAACACCCTTGCCACTGCCACTGCCACCAGCCCGGTCGGTAACGGCGCGGCCGACGGCTATGCCAAAGTGAAGGGCGACGACTGGGGCTTCGGCTACACGCTGGCCTGGTTGTGGGACATCAACGACCGCGCCCGTGTCGGTGTCAACTACCGCTCCAAAATCGACCACACCTTGAAAGGCGATGGTGAGTGGCATCTGGTCGGAACGGCTTTCCAGGATCCGGCTTTGGGCGAAACCATCCAGCAAGGCATCCGTGACCGCGGTTATGCCGCCAAAGAAGACGCATCGGTGAAAATCACCACCCCCGAATCGCTGTCGGTGCACGGCATGTACAAAATCGACCCGAAATGGAACGTGTTCGGCGACGTCACCTGGACGCGCCACTCGCGCTTCAACCAGGCCGATTTGATGTGGGGCAATACCAAAGACGTGGCGGCGGATGAAAGCGGCAACAGCCGATCCAACACCACCACCCTCACCCCCAACTGGCGCAACACTTATAAAGTATCCTTGGGCGCGTCTTACCAATACAGCGAGCCGCTGCAACTGCGCTTCGGTGTCGCTTATGACCAGTCGCCGGTGAAAAACGCCAACTACCGCATGAGCACCATGCCGGATAACGACCGCATCTGGCTCTCGCTCGGCGCGAAATACGACATCAACAAGCAACACGCGGTGAACGTGGCCTACAGCCACATCTTCATCAAAAATGCCACCGCCAATGTCAACGGCTATTGCGGCGGCAGCAGCGCCACCGAAGTGGCCTGCGTATCGAGTAAAACCAACGGCAGTGCCAACTACAAAAGCAGCGCCAATATCCTGGGTTTGCAATACACCTATAAGTTTTAACGCCTGACACTTTCAGACGGCCTCGGTATTTCCGTGCAACAGACACCGAGGCCGTCTGAAAGAGGGCAACAAAAAGAGAGAGGACTACCATGACCGCAAAAAATTTCGTCATCCGCAAAGCCGCCGTACTCGGCGCGGGCGTGATGGGTGCACAAATCGCCGCGCATCTGGCCAATGCCAAAGTGCCGGTGGTGTTGTTTGACCTGCCCGCCAAAGAAGGCCCGAAAAACGGCATCGTCGAAAAAGCCATCGCCGCTTTGCACAAGCAAAAGCCCGCGCCCTTGGCCGGGAAAGATGCCGCCGCCTACATCAGCGCCGCCAATTACGATGACGATTTGGCCAAACTCGCCGATTGCGATTTGGTGATCGAAGCCGTGGCCGAACGCCTCGACATCAAGGAAAGCCTCTACGCCAAAGTTGCCCCGCATCTGGGCGAACACACCATTTTCGCCACCAATACTTCCGGCCTGTCGGTCGAGCTTTTGAGCAGCAAATTTCCGGCAGACCTCAAACACCGTTTCTGCGGCGTGCATTTCTTCAATCCGCCGCGCTATATGCACTTGGTGGAGCTGATTCCCACCGCCGCCACCGCGCCCGAATATCTGGATAATCTGGAGCGTTTCCTCGTCAGCACCTTGGGCAAAGGCGTGGTACGCGCCAAAGACACGCCCAACTTTATCGGCAACCGCATCGGCGTATTCTCGATGCTGGC
>CAYVIS010000191.1:3183-4266 GCA_964451565.1 uncultured Neisseria sp. | reverse complement strand
ACTTGCCCTGTTAAAATTGTTTTAACAAAGCTGTATCAGAAAAAAATTCTCTACATGGAAGTGTGGGCGGTCTAGAAAAGAAAGGGCGAAAAAACTTTTTCACCCCCCGCCCCTTGCGGCTTTGCGCCCTTAAACCAAATCTAAACAAAATATCTTTAACAAAATCAATATAAAAAACCTAAAAAATGCGCGTGAGAGTGGGGGCGGTCTAGACGGTGTGGCCGTCTGAACACTCAACCCGCCCTACCTCTGCAAAGTCAGTAAGGAAGCATAGCCGTGCCCACGCTTCACCAAAAATGCGGTTCGAATTACCCGCATCGTTCAAACGGCTGGAAGTACCTAAACCCGCCACGGTGTTCACAGCCGTTGCAGCAGCGGCATCAAGCGCCCGTTGCCGTTGGCTTGGCCGATGTGGTAGCCGTGCATGATGGCCTTGGCGGTTATATCCAGCTCAATCACGGGCTGCCCGTAGTCATCCCCGTGCTTTGGCGTAATCACACCGCCAAGCGATACCGTATCGCCCTTGCTCATTGCCAGCAGGGCGGCGCATACCGCCGCATCAAACGCAATCACGTTGCCGTGCACGGGCAGGCGTTCAGGCCGCAGCGTCATCACATCCAGCTTGCCGATAACATACAGGCTGCCACGGCGGGTAAACATCTTTTTCGGCGTTAAAACCAATTTGCCGCTAATGATACCGTCTATCATTTAAAACACCTTTTTTACAAAATATATATAACACACCCTCAAAAACGTGGTTACTTTGGTTACTTCGTTGATTTTAAAAGATAAAGTGCTAAAAATCGTGGTTACCGCTTGGTTACTTTTGCATTAACTGATTGATTTAACAAAATAAAATCGTGGTTACTCAATTAAATAATTGATTTAAAAGGAAAACAAGGCTATTTCAGGCGTTTTCAGGCTGTTTTGCATGGTTACACACCATCTAACCAATTGATTTATAATAATAAAACCGTGGTTACCATGATAAGCCTTTGTTTAACAAATAAAAATAGAATTGTTAAAAATAACTATTCATTTAGGGTAACCACGGTAACCAAGCGGTAACCAGCAAAGTAACCA
>CAYVIS010000191.1:0-3083 GCA_964451565.1 uncultured Neisseria sp. | reverse complement strand
CAAAGTAACCACGATTTTCACGCGCGCGTGATGGAATATGTTTTTTTAATCGTCATCGGCGGCGTCAAGCTGCCCCTGCTCCGATGGCGGCAAATTGCCTTCTAAAACGTAATACCAGCCCGTGCTTATCCCTGCCCGCTTTAGCTGTTTTGTCCTCCGCGCGGGGCTTCGCTTCAACCAGCCTGCTTTGTGCAACACCTCACACACAAAATCCTTGTCAAAACCGCCGCAAATATCGGTTTCAAACGCTTGGCTGGTGATATAAAACACTTGGCTATTGCGGGAAGCCACAAATTCGGAATAGCCCGCATGGTAGCGGCTTGTTTGGGCAACGCCGCCCGTGCCGATGTTTTCCAATTGAGCAAACATTTCAGAATTGCCCTTGGCCTGCAAGTAATCCGCCGTCCGCTGTAAGATGGTGCGTTCCTCTTGGTTTCCCTTGCCCTCCCGCTCATACCACGCATGAAAGCAGGCTTGCACACCAGCAGCGCCCACACCAGCCGCCAAGCCCGTAATGCTCCATTCGGCGGCAAGCTCAAGCGCGGCGGCGGCCAAAGCAAAGCGCTTGGCCACACGGGCAGGCTGCCCATCCAATTCAGCGGGCAGGCAGGCACGGAATGCGTCACAATGGCCGTTTACCCTGCCGATTAGCGCCAACTTGTCTTGCCGCATGGCATCGGCCAGCTTTTCCACCCACGCGCGGCCTGCATGGCCGTAATGGTGCTTGGCGTTTTCTTCCAGCATTTCAGCAAATGCCGCGCCGTCTGAAAAGCCGTGCAGGGTATCAAACACGCGGAAACCTTTGCCCGCATCGGCAGGAATAGACGGCAAACGCACGTTTTGGCCTGCATTCCATTCAAAACCAGCCTGTTTCATGTATTGCGATACGGGAAATTCCCCCGTTGACAGCAGCAACACGCGCCATTCCAGCCGCTCACGGTTGCCGCCCTGCTTTGCGCCTTGCAGCTTGCCCACGCCGTTGAACAACGAATACGCCACGCTGCTTACATCCTGCCCCCGCGCTTGTGAAATTTCATCCAGCAGCATAAAGCCGTCTGAAGTGGCCGCCGCCACGTTGTCGATGGCCAACGCGGTAGCTTTCCAAGTGTTTTTCAGCTTGTCGGGGCGGCCATACACCGAAAGCGCCAGCATGGCCGTTGTCGTCTTGCCGCCGCTGGAAGCGTGAAACAGGTGGAAACCGCCGTTTTCCAGCTTCATCGGCGCCAGCAGCGGCGCGGCAAAAGCTGCCCCCAAAGCCAGCAACAGGCGGCTGTTTCCCGCTGCATAGGCGGCAATTTCGGCCTGCCACGTTTCAAGGCTGCCCGATACGCTGTAAGCGCTCTTCTTGCTGGTGTCTCCGTTGTAAATCACCCTGCCGCCCGCTTGGCCGATAATCTCACCGCTGGGCAACACATAGCCCGTGCAATCGTCATTCAGCCAGCCGCCACGGTTGGCAATCTGCCATTCGGCTTTGTCACCCTCCCATTGCAGACAATCAGCCAGCACACCCATCGCTTTGCCGCCTGATTTTACGCCAATACCCAAACCGCGTAAGAATGCCCACCCCGCAGGCGTTCCGACAATTTCCAGCGGCAAGGCGGCGTGTTGCGGCTGCTTTTCGCCGTGGCGGTAGTATTCGATAATGCGGTGTTCGCGTTCGTCATCACCCGCGCCACGCCCGACTAAGCCGATGTAATCGCTGATATGCAGCGGCGGCAGATGATAAAAATCGCCCTCGCGTGTGGTGGCCACGCCGATGTAAAACACCCCCGCCACACCGTCTTTATTCGGCTTGCGGGTTTCGTAATACGGCAGAATCGGCGTATCTTCCGCGCCCTGAATATTCTGCAAGGCCTCAAAATCGCTTTCAGGCGCGTTTTTGCCTTGGCGGCTGGTATTGCCCTTAACCAGCTTCATGCGCCCCTTTGGCGCTTTGCTTTCGCCGTTTACAGGCGGGTTTTTCGTGTTATCGCTCATGCCGCCGCTCCTTTCTGAACATTTGCCGCCAACACATCCAGCGCGTCCGCGCCCGTGCTATCGGGCTGCCAAATCTTGAATGAATCCAATTGCCGCATATAACGCCGTTGCAGCGCTCTTGCCGCTTTCAAGCCCGTTTGGTTGGCATCGTTATCAGCGATTACGACTAATTCACGAATACCGTCAGGCAACACCAGCGATTCAATGCCGTGGGCGCTGCCACAAGCCCACACCGGCACACCCGACACATAGCGCGCCGCAAAAGCCGTTTCTATGCCCTCACACACGCCCAATACACCGCCATCGGCGGCAAACAGCCGTATCGCCGCGCCCGTCAGGCTGCCAGCGGCAGCGCTCCGCATTTTCTTGGCGGGCAGGCGTTCGCGTGTTTTCGGGTCGAATAACACCGCTTTTACAGGCAGGTCATTAAAGCCCGTCTGAAAATAGGTAATGTGCAAGCCTTGCGCTTTGCCGTCTTGGCTTTGGAACACACCCACCATAGCGGGGAACTGCCCAATCACACGCCCGTTATGCCAGTAGGCAAGCCGCTTGTGAAACCGCAGCGCACCCGAAACAGGCAGGCGTTCAGGCAACGGAATACCACGCTGATACAGATAATCGGCAATATCGGGGGCAGAATCCCACGGCACGCATTCCGCCCACAGCTTCGCCAAACGGTCACGCCGCGCTTTGTCGTCTGCCGTGGTATCCCGCTTCGGTGCAGCTCTTGCCACCGCAGGGGCGATTTGGCCGCCATCCAAGCCCACCGTCACGGCCACCGCCCTTACCGCTTCGGCAAACGTGTAGCCATACACCAGCATCAGCAAATCAAAGCCGCTACCGCCCTCGGGGGTGCAATGGTTGCAGATAAAACCGCCACCTTGCTTGTGATTGGTGAAGCGGAAACGGTCACGCCCGCCGCAAGCAGGGCATGGTTGGTGTTTTTGGGTGTTGGTCAAGGCCGCAGGCACGCCAAGCGCTTGCAGGATTTCAGGCCAGCGGCCACGCGCCGCCGCTTTCACGTCATTCAGCCGATAACGGGGCTGATTTGGTTGATTTTCGGGGTAAGGGACAAATTTCAGGCTATTTCTGAGACAATCTTCGCT
>CAYVIS010000190.1:0-4266 GCA_964451565.1 uncultured Neisseria sp. | reverse complement strand
ACAGGTGCGCTAACCAGGCTGCGCTACGCCCCGACGAGAGAAGCGAACTATACCTGCACCCGCGCCATTCGTCAAGCCGGATTTACGTCGAATCGATAAAATATCGCCAAATCGTTTATTTGTATGATTATTTTAAAAACCATGCGTTCAGACGGCCTCAATGATATTTGCAACAGCACAATCTCAAACAGATGAAAAATATGCGTAAAAATGCGATAATCGCGGCTGTTGTTCCCATCCTTCCTACTATTAGAGATTCCGCATCATGACCGCCCAACTGATTAACGGTAAAGAAGTTTCCCAACAACGCCTGCAAATGGTAGCCGAGCAAGTGGCCGCACGCCAAGCCGCCGGCAAACACACGCCCTGCCTCGCCGTGGTGTTGGTAGGCGACGACCCCGCCAGCGCCGTGTATGTGCGCAACAAAAAAATCGCCTGCGAAAAAGTGGGCTTCAAATCGCTCTCTTACGAATTGGGCGCCGACACCACGCAAGACGACCTGCTCAAACTGGTGGACGAGCTCAACGCCAACCCCGAAATCGACGGCATTTTGGTGCAACTGCCGCTGCCCAAACAAATCGACAGCCAAGCCGTGCTGGAGCGCATTCTGCCGCACAAAGACGTTGACGGCTTCCATCCGTATAACGTCGGCCGCCTGGTGGTGAAAATGCCGCTGATGCGCCCCTGCACCCCCAAAGGCGTGATGACGCTGCTGGAAGCCTACGGCATCAACCCCGAAGGCAAAAAAGCCGTGGTGGTGGGCGCATCGAATATCGTCGGCCGTCCGCAAATGCTGGAGCTGCTGCTGGCACGCGCCACCGTCACCATCTGCCACAGCAAAACGCAAAACCTGGCCGAAGAAGTGGCCGCCGCCGATATCGTAGTAGCCGGCGTGGGCATGCCCAATTTTGTGAAAGGCGAATGGATCAAACCCGGCGCGGTAGTGATTGATGTCGGCATCAACCGCCTGGATAACGGCAAACTCTGCGGCGACGTGGAATTCGACATCGCCAAAGAACGCGCCGCCATGATTACGCCCGTGCCCGGCGGCGTCGGCCCGATGACGATTGCCACGCTGCTGGAAAACACGCTGCACGCCGCCGAGCTGCACGACCAAGCATAATCGGCGTGATGCATCCATTGGCCGTCTGAAAGCCTCCTGCGCTTTCAGACGGCCTCGATATTTATTTTGCGCTACAATAGGCGCTTTTCTGTTTGACCGTTTAAAGTTAACCCCAACATGACCGACCCTTCCAAACACACCGCTACCCTGCTGATTATCGCGCCCGACCGCAAAGGTTTGGTGCATGCCATTTCGCTGTTTCTGCTGGAACACAACGGCAACATCATTCACGCCGACCAACACGAAGACGCCGAAGAAGGGCTGTTTCTGATGCGGGTGGAGTGGGACATGCAGGGCTTTACCCTACAAAGCCGCGAAGCGATTGAAAACGCGTTTGCGCCCGTAGCCAAAGCATTTGAGATGCGCTGGCAAGTGCAGTTTTCCCACAGCCGCCGCCGCATGGCGTTGTTTACCTCGCAATATGAGCATTGCCTCTCCGACCTGCTGCACCGCCACCGCATCGGCGAATTGAATTGCGAGATTCCGCTGGTCATCGGCAATCACGAATCGGTACGCGATTTGGTCGAAAGCCACGGTATTCCGTTTCACCACATCGTCATCACCAAAGACAACAAAGCCGAAGCCGAAGCGCGCCAGTTTGCCTTGCTCGAAGAAGCGCAAGTGGACACCATCGTGTTGGCGCGCTATATGCAGATTCTGTCGCCGCTGTTTGTGGAAAAATATCCCAACCAAGTCATCAACATCCACCACAGCTTTCTGCCCGCGTTTGACGGCGCCAAACCGTATCACCGCGCCCACGCGCGCGGCGTGAAGCTGATTGGCGCAACCAGCCATTATGTGACCAGCGAATTGGACGAAGGGCCGATTATCGAGCAGGAAGTGACCCGCGTATCGCACCGCGATGACGTGGCCGATTTGGTGGAAAAAGGCCGCGACTTGGAAAAAATCGTGCTCGCCCGTGCGGTGAAATGGCATTTGCAAAGCCGCGTGCTTTCTTACAACAACAAAACGGTGGTATTCGACTGATGCTGTATCAATTATTACGCGACATGTTCGACATCCTGCGCCTGCGCTACAAACACCCGACGGAATACCGCTACACCCTGCCGACAATGGTGGCGGTGCTGCTGCTGATCGGTTTGGTCAACGCAGCGGGTATGTCGCCGATGTTTGGCAACAGCCCCGGCGTGGTGGCATTTGCGGTAGCGCTGACGGTATTGAAATGGCTGCTGTTGAGCCAAGTGATGCGCGCCATGCTCGGCTATTACGGCAGCGAGCGCCTGCCGCTGCAGGGCTTTGTATTAGCGTCGGAAGCGTTGGTGGTGCCTGCGCTGGCGATGTTTTACCTGCCCGCGCTGGGCTTCATCGCTCTGTTTTGGCAGGTGTGGACGTTTTGGGTTCAGGCCATCGGCTTGATCAAAATGGGTCAGGTTTCCGGCATGCAGGTGATGCTCGGCTATCTGGTGTATGTGTTGCTGCTGATGGTCGCGGGCGCGCTGCTGCTGGCGTTGTTCGGCCAACTGGGGCTGATGGATTTGCAGAGCATCAGCGAACAGATGAATACCATGATGAATGAAGCCGCCGCAGAAGCGCAGCAATAACGATTCAATACGTTTAATCAATCAAAGGCCGTCTGAAAGCGTTCAGACTGCCTTTTTACAATATATTCAGGAAAGTGGTTACTGGCAGATAATCGGGCCGTTTGCGCTCTTTTCAGACGGCCTTTGCAGCGGCATTGACACGCTTCATCGCATTAATCGGCATTTGATAATGCCGTACGCTTTCAGACGGCCTTATTCTTTGTGGCGAATCGATTTCACCCGTTGCTGCACGATAATCGACCAGATAAACAGAAAATTCAGTTGCAGCAGCAAAATGATGCTCACGGCTTCGAGGATGTCCATAAATGTCCAGCTGCCGGCAAACGGGCGGTTGAGCAGGGCTTCGTATTTGTTGCCGAGGTGGTATAAGGCATACAGCCACAGCGACCAGGTAATCATCATCACCGCCCAGCTTTTGATGGTGATTTTGTAGTTGCGGTTGCGGGCTTTGTCAATCACCATCTGTTCGCGCAAGGTTTTATCAATCATCGCGTTTCCTTCTTGTTTTTCAGTCAGTTTATGAAATGGCGTTTATTGCACGCCGCGGTCGGGGCTGACCCACACCGCTTTTTTGTTTTTGTTGCGGAAAATGGCTTTGGGCAGGCCGTGCACCAGCGTGAGGCTGTTAATCAGCCAGAAGGCATAGGGATACCAGATGCAGCTGGTGAAATAGCGCCACAACCCTTTTTCATAGCGGTTGTCGATGGCCATGCTCACGGAAAATTGGATGGTAAACATCACCAAAGTAATCACGCTGGCCACTTCAAACGGATGGAAGCTGAAAGTGCCGTAGCGTATGCCCTGATAAAAGCCGATGGCCATAAAGGCAAACATCGAATAGGCCCAAGTTAGAGTAATCAGGTATTCGATATACAGCGGCCACAGACGGAAATTTTTCAGCCGCCACACTTGACCGAAGTATTTCAAAATCACTTCCGCGCCGCCCTGCGCCCAACGCAGACGCTGTTTGTAGAGGCCGCGGATGGTTTCGGGCATCAACACCCAGCAGAGTGCGCGCGGCTCGTAGGCAATGTTGTAGCCATCGGTCTGCACTTTCCAGCTCACGTCGATGTCGTCGGTAATCATGTTGGTGCTCCAGCCGCCCACCCGGGTAATCACGTCTTTGCGCAGCCCTACAATCACGCCCGATACGGTAAACAGCGTGCCCATAATGCTTTGCGAGCGTTTGATGAGGCCGATAATCGAGCTGAATTCGGCCACTTGCAGCTTGCCGAGCACGGTGCTGCGGTTGCGCACGCGCGGGTTGCCGGTGACGGCGCCGAGCATGGGATTGGCTTCAAGCGTCTGCACGATGTAGTCGAGCGCGTAGTAATCGAGCACGGCGTCGCCGTCGATGCCGACGATGTATTGGCCGCGCGATTTCAGCAGACCGTGGTTCATGGCGGCGGCCTTGCCGGAGTTGTCCTGCGTGAGCGCCACGATTTTGCCCGGCTCCTGCGCTTCCCAGCGGCGGATAATTTCCAGCGTTTTGTCGCGGCTGCCGTCGTTGATAAACACCAGCTCGTAGTTGGGATAATTCAGTTTGAGCAGGTGCGGAATCGAATCGTCGAGATTGTCTTC
>CAYVIS010000189.1:0-4292 GCA_964451565.1 uncultured Neisseria sp. | reverse complement strand
CCGCCGAAGCAGCGAAGAACCGAACTATACGCCCCATCACCCATCCGGTCAACACTAAAACGCAATTATTTTGCACTAACTCTACATAATATTGTTTTTAAACAAAATTTATTCATCCTATTTTGAAAACTTGTTTTCAGACGGCCTGCATATCCATCATTACGCCTATGTTTATCCCCTATTGAATAGGGTTTTTGGTATGATATGCGCCATTATTTTCCAACTGTATATATAGGTAGGCGGCAATATGTCTGTTTACACCAGCGTTTCTGATGAAGAGATGCGTGCTTTTCTGGCGGATTACGATTTGGGCGGCTTTGTGTCTTTGCAGGGTATTGCGCAAGGCATTACCAACAGCAATTACTTCCTGACAACCTCCCAAGGCAGATTTGTGCTGACGGTATTTGAGGTTTTGACGCAAGAAGAGTTGCCTTTTTTCTTGGCATTGAAACAGCATCTAAGTGAAAATGGTGTCGCCTGCCCCGCGCCGATTGCCCGAAAAGACGGTCGTTTGGATTCCGTCTTGGCAGGCAAACCGGCCTGTCTGGTGACCTGCCTGCAGGGTTCCGACACGAGCTGGCCGACGGAAACACAATGCTTCAATACCGGCGCGATGCTGGCCAAAATGCATTTGGCGGGACAAAGCTTTCCGTTGAAAATGGAAAATCCGCGTTATACCGCTTGGTGGCACGATGCCTGCAAACAACTGTTGCCGGTATTGGAAAAAAACGATGCGGATTTGCTGCGTGATGAAATTGCTTATTTGGATATACATTCCGGCAACCATTTGCCTTCAGGCATCATCCATGCCGACTTGTTTAAGGACAATGTTTTGCTCGACGGCAGCCGTGTAGCTGGTTTTATTGATTTCTATTATGCCTGCGACGGCAATTTTATGTATGACTTAGCCATCGCCGTCAACGATTGGGCGCGTACTGCCGATAACAAGCTGGATGATGCGCTCGAAGCAGCGTTTCTGAAAGGTTATGAACATATCCGCCCGTTAAGCGATGCTGAAAAAGCTTATTATTCCACTGCCCAACGCGCAGGCTGTATTCGTTTTTGGGTATCGCGTCTGCTCGACTTCCATTTTCCGCAGTCAGGTGAAATGACATTTATTAAAGACCCGAACGCATTTCGTGATTTGTTATTAAGCTTGCGCTGAACTGCTGCAAATCAATAATCAACAGGCCGTCTGAAAGCTTTCAGACGGCCTGTTACTAATGAATATTAGCGTCGCTTAATGCCCGCCGCCACTGGAACCAAACGGCGGTTTGGCAAACCACACCACCGCAATCAAAATAATAAACAGAATACTGCCACTCCAGAAAATTTCATTCGAGCCGATAATAAAGCCCTGCTGGGTAATCGTTCTCACCACGCTGCCCATCGCCTGCTCTTGCGATATACCGTTTTGCACCATGCCCTGCATCATCTGATTGACGCCGTCTGAATAAGGCGTAATCTGTTCGGCCAGCTGCGTATGATGCAGCGCCTCACGTTTCTCCCACATAGTCGTCACAATCGACACACCCACACCACCCATAAACACCCGCAAAAAATTCGACAAGCTGCTGGCAGCAGCAATTTGCGGCCCTTTCATGTGCGACAGGGTAATCGCGGTCAGCGGCATAAAGAACATCGCTACGCCTAAGCCCTGCCAAAACTGCGGCCAGGCCACATTGCCGAAATTCATACCGCTGTAAAAGTTGGTGCGCCAATGGAAGGTGAAAGCAAACACCAAGAAGCTTGCCGTCACCAGCCAGCGCATATCTAAGCGGTTGCCGAAACGGCCGATAATCGGCGACAGAATCACCGGCAGAATGCCCACCGGTGCGGCAGCCAAACCCGCCCAAGTTGCGGTATAGCCAAGGTGCGACTGCAACACCAGCGGCAGTAGGGTCAGCGTGCCCATATACAGCATAAATCCGAGCGACACCGTCACCACACCGACCGTGAAATTGCGGTCTTTAAACAGCGACAAATCCACAATCGGATGTTTCTCGCCCAACTCCCACACCACAAAATAAGTCAAACACACCACCGCCACCACCGCCAAGATGATGATTTCACCCGAGGCAAACCAATCCAACTCCTTGCCGCGGTCGAGCATCATCTGCAGTGCGCCGATACCCAGCACCATCAACACCAACCCGGTGTAGTCAATCGGTTTGCGTTCGATTTCAGTTTCCCGCTCGCGCAATTGCCGCCACGCCACGATTGCCGCCATAATGCCGATGGGAATATTGATAAAGAAAATCCAACCCCAATGCCAGTTATCCGAAATCCAACCGCCCAGAATCGGCCCCAACACCGGCGCCACCACCACCGTCATTGCCCACAAAGCCAGCGCCAGCGTGCGCTTTTCCGGTGGATAGGAAGCCATCAACAGGCTTTGCGACAGCGGAATCAACGGCCCGGCCACAAAGCCCTGCAACACTCGGAACAGCACCAGCAAGCCCAAACTGGGGGCAATACCGCACAGCCACGACATCACCACAAAGCCAATGACCGACCACACAAAAATCTTCACTTCGCCGAAGCGCCGCGCCATAAACCCGGTCAGCGGCACCGAAATCGCATTGGCCACCGCAAACGAGGTAATCACCCAAGTGCCCTGCGTGGTGGCCGCACCCAAATCACCGGCAATCACCGGCACCGCCACATTAGCAATGGTGGTATCCAATACTTCCATAAACACGGCAAGGCTCAAAGCCAGCGTGACCCACACCAGCCTTGCCCCCTGCAACGGAGGGTAATTCATATTCTTCACCTATCGGCCGGAATCGGGCACACACCGCCACCGAAACCGCCGCCACACTTTACATCAAGGGCAGCACTTCATCCCTTGCCGATTTGATTTGACACGTCTGAAAATGCTTTCAGACGGCCTCTTGATACATCAGGCCGTCTGAAAGCATTTATCTTTATTTGGACTTGGCGTATTTTTCAAAAATCTGCTCGATTAATTCATCCGCCGCCGTCCAATCAACTGCATCCGATTCCGGCACCGCTGCCGTTTTTTCAGCCGCGGCTGCCATATTCTGACCGCTGCTGTCGCCGGTATCCACTTTCACCGTCATCGACAGCCCCACACGCAGCGGATGCGCCTGCACTTCCTTGGCATCCAAACTGATGCGCACCGGCACACGCTGTACCACTTTAATCCAGTTGCCCGTCGCATTTTGAGCCGGCAGCAATGAAAATGCGCTGCCCGTGCCTGCCGACAGGCCCATCACGCGGCCATGGTAAACCACTTTGCTGCCATAAAGATCGGCACTCATTTCTACCGGCTGGCCGATGCGCATTTTACGCAATTGGATTTCCTTGAAATTGGCATCCACCCACAAATCCTGCAACGGCACCACTGCCATCATCGGTGTACCCGGCGCGGTACGCTGACCGACCTGAATATTACGTTTGGCCACCTGCCCCGCCACCGGCGCACGGATTTGGGTGCGCTGCAAATTCAGCCAGGCATCTTTAATCCGGCTCACGGCAGTTTGCACAGCCGGTTGCTGGCGCAGCGGAATATTGTTGCCGATAGCCGCCTGCGCGGAAGCCTCTTCCGCTTCGACCGCGCGCAAAGCTGCTTGTGCTTGCACTACTGCCGCACGCGCATGGCTCAACTCTTCGCCCGAAATCGCATCGGTGCCCGCCAACGACTCACGGCGACGCAAATCGGCTTGTGCCGTTGCCAATTCGGCCTTGCGCGATAACACCTGCGCACGCGCCTGAGTAGAAGCTGCAGTTTGCTGGCGGTTTTGACGGATGGCCTGAATCAGATCATTTTGTGCACGCTCGTAGGCCAGCTGGAAATCGCTGTCATCCAGCGCCACCAGCAAATCGCCTTTTTTCACAATATCGGTATCGTCTGCCGCCACTTTGCGCACCGTACCGGCGACTTGCGGCGTAATCTGCACCAAATGTCCGGCTACATAAGCGTCTTCGGTTTCCTCTTCATTTTGCCAAACCAAGAAATACATCAGCGCAAAACCCAGCGCAATGGCGATAAACAGCAGAGTCACCAAGGTCAGGTTGCGCTTGCGCCGACTCGGCACACGACGCGTCGGCTTCACCGGCGCAGGCGCTTCGGCAGCTTTGACCACGGCATTTTCTTCGGAAGTGCTCATTCTTTTCGATTCCGTATTTTTTCAATTAATTTTTGGATATTTGGTTTCTATCATGACTTTCAGACGGCCTGCCCAATTATTGCATCAGGCAGGCCGTCTGAAAATATAGTGAATTAAGTTGAACCAATACAGCGTTGGCTCGCCTTGTCTTGATTCAAC
>CAYVIS010000188.1:0-4300 GCA_964451565.1 uncultured Neisseria sp. | reverse complement strand
AAGATTGCTTATATCGGATAATCTGACAGGCCGCGTATTTCCTATCCCACAAAAGCGGCTTCGACAGGTTCAGCCACCTGTTTTGACGGTTAAGCGGTTCACGCAGAAAACCGACTGACGAATCGGTTCCGCACAAACAAAATAAAGCCGTCTAAAACTTTTCAGACGGCCTGATGTTTATCTGCAAAGCAAGCGCGCTTATTCACCCGCTTTGGTTTCGGTAATAAAGCCCACTTTGCTCACACCGGCTTCGCGCGCGGCGTTGAGGGCTTGGGCGACGAAGTCATACGGCACTTCTTTATCCGCTGCGATGGCGACAATGGTTTCCTCATTGGCTTCCTGCGCCTGTTTCAGCTCGTTGCCCAAGGCTTCTAGGCTTTGTTTCTGCGTGCTGTCGGCACCGAGGTAATAGGAGCCGTCGGCATCGATGGTGAGGCGCAGCGGCTCTTTCGGCTCGTTTTGCGGTTTGGCTTTTTCCGAGGCAGTGGGCAGCTGCAGCGGAATCGAATGCGTCAGCACCGGCATGGTAATCATAAACACAATCAGCAACACCAGCATCACATCCACCAGCGGGGTGACGTTGATGTCGGCCATCGGCGCATCTTCGCCGGAATTCATCGAACCGAATGCCATGATTTAATCCTTGATATTGAGCAGTTGCACGTGCAAATCGTGGGCGTAGGCGTCCATGTCTTGCGAGAGGGTTTTGTTGCCGCGCACCAAAAAGTTATACGCCAACACCGCCGGAATCGCCACAAACAAGCCCGCTGCGGTCGCCACCAGCGCTTCGCCGATGGGGCCGGCCACGGCGGCGATGCTCATCTGGCCGCTCTCGCTGATGTTGATGAGGGCGTGGTAAATGCCCCACACGGTGCCGAAAAGGCCGATAAACGGAGCGGTAGCGCCAATCGAGGCCAGCGCGGTGAGGCCGCCGTCGAAGCGGCGCAGAATCTGGCTCATGCTGTTGCGGATTTGGCGCACCAGATATTCGTTGAGCGGCACGGCGGCGGCGATTTGGGTGTCTTTATACTGGCAGTAGTTTTGGTGTGCTTCGACCGCTTCGAGCGTCAAATCGCTGATGGGCGAATCCACGCCGCGCGCCTGCGCCACTGCTTCTTGGAATGTGTTGGCATTCCAAATCAGCTTCTGCGCCGCCGCATTGCCTTTTTTGGCACGGCGCAACTTGATGCCGCGCACGATAATCACCGTCCAGGTGACGATGCTCATCAGCACCAAAATCAAAAACACGCTCATGAGCACGAAATCGCCGGATTCAAACACTAACGCTAAATTCATTTTTTATTCCATCTACGGTTGATTGTTTCGGCAGGCCGTCTGAATGCTTCACGCCTTGTTCAGACGGCCTCGCTTTATTTGTTTCATCAATTGATTTTAAATGCCACCGGAATGGTGTATTCCGTCCAGCCGCTGGGTTGGAAGCGGCCGTTGCGGGCGGCTTGCTGGGCGGCGCGGTCGAGGCGTCGGGAGCCGCTGCTTTTGGCCACTTTCACATCGCTCACCTTGCCGTTTGGCGCCACCATCACTTTCAGCGTTACCGTGCCCTCTTCGCCGTTTTCCAGCGACAAAGGCGGATAAGGCGGACGCGGAATCGAGCCGGTGGCCTTGATGGCATTGGCTGCGCTGCTGCCCGCACCGGTGCCGCCGCCTGCGCCCGAACCGCTGCCGCTGCCCGCGCCACGGCCTTCACCGCGACCGCTGCCGCGCCCTTCGCCGCTGCCTGCCGCACCTTGCGCCGCGCCGCTGCCGCGGCCTTCATTCGCCGCACGCGCATTGTCGCTGCCGCTCGGTCTGGCCGGTTCGGCGGCCGGTTGCGCTACCGGCTCCCGCTTGGGTTCGGGCTTCGGCTCAGGCTTGGGTTCGGGTTTGGGCTGGGGTTTCGGTTCGGGCTTGGGTTCGGGCTTCGGTTTTTCCGGCTGTTGACGGATATCCGCCTGCTCTTTGCGCGTCACCACCGGCTTGATAACCGGCTTCGGCGGCTCGACCGGCTTGGGCTTGGCCACCGGCGCAGGTGGGGGCGGAGGCGGCACCACCGCCGCAGGCGCACCCGCGGGCTGGCCGTCACCGCCGCCGAAATCGCCGAGGTCGATAAATTCGATATGTTCGGCCACCCCTTGCACAGGCAGCGCCGCGCGCCACAACACCGACACCAGGCCGACGTGCAGCAGCGCAATCAGCGCAAACACCGAAGGAGCAAGAATACGTTCATTTTTCATAGACTGGCAATGTTAATGGCAATTATTCCTGTTTGCAACCTATTTTACGTTTTCCCAACCGAAAAGGCCGTCTGAAACGATATAGTGAATTAATTTGAACCCATACAGCGTTGGCTCGCCTTATCTTGATTCACTATAATCCACGATTATTACCCAATAAAACGATGCGGCATCTGCAGCCTCTCAACCTTATTTCATCTGACAGACAGCAACGCAAACCATGTGCAAAAACCGTTGGCTTTTGACGCAAAATCCTAAGCCGAAACCGCCGCGCCGAGTATCCGCCAAGCTGACTACTCAAAAAAGGGGAAACTCGTCCGCCCGACAGGGATACTGCAAAAACGTCAGGCCGTCTGAACGGTGAACTTATCGCACCTTTCAGACGGCCTGAAACCAATCAAACATTGCTTGCAAAACAATCTTTATGCCGCCTCCCGCAGCAGCTCATCCGGCATTGAGGCCGTCTGAACGGCATACACCGGTTCGGCCAATTTGGCAGCCAGGCAGGCATGCGTTTTATCCGCCAGCGCCCGACGGCTGCCCTGAGCGGCCAGCGGCGGCAGAAAATCCAACACCACACAGCTTGGCTGCGTTTGCGCCAAAATCAGACACAACGACTGCCACATGCTGGTTTCGCCGCAATAAGCCATATCGGCATTCAAGCGCCCGTCGTCGCCGACATAGCGGCACAACACTGGCCACACCGCGCTCTGCGTATCCAGCGCGGCCTGAAAAAAACTGGATTTAAACGGCAATACTTGGTCGCCGACGGTGGTGGTGCCCTCGGGAAACAGCGCCAAACTGCCGCCGCTGCGCAAAATCGCCGCCGCCTGCGCCACTTTGCCCTGCGTGCCGCCGTTGCGCATCCGTTTCACAAACAGCGTGCCCATTTGCCGCGCCAGATAACCCGCCACCGGCCAGCGCGCCACTTCGGCCTTAGCCACAAAGCGCCCCGGCACCACCGCATTGAAGGCGAAAATATCCAGCCACGACACATGGTTGCCCACCAACAAACGCCCGCCCGCATCTGCCTGCGGCGGCAAACCGCGCACTTGCAGCCTGAGGCCGCAAATCGTCAGCAGCCGCCGCGACCAAGCCTGCACCCGCGCCTGCTTTTGCGCATCGGAAAGAAAACGGAACACCAGCGCCACCTGCACCAAACCGCTGCCCAAGTGCCACGCTACTTGCAGCAGGCGCACGGCCAATCTCATCATCGTTGCCATCATCAAGGCCGTCTGAACGCTATTTCGCAAAATGCTTCAAATAACGCGGGCTCACGCGCGACATCGGCATCATAATCAGCATATCCGCGCAGTTGAAATCGGCATCCCAAGCCGGTTCGCCGCAAATATACGCCCCCGCACGCAGATAGCCTTTAATCAAGGCCGGGCATTCAGCGGGCACGTCTGCCTGCAGCGCCTGCAAAGGCAGCGGCAGATGCGGAAACACGCGGTATTCGGGCGGACACAAATACTGCGGCGCCAACTTCCGATACAGGCTGGCGGCAAAATGGCCGCCGTCGGCCATACTCATGCTGCCGCAGCCGATCATGTATTCCAGTTTTTCGTCCTGCATAAACTTCACCAAACCCGACCACAGCATCATCACCGTGCCGCCGTGGCGGTAATCGCGGTGCACACAGGCGCGCCCCAGCTCCACCGTGTGCGGCAGCAGATGGGCAATCCGCCCCAAATCAAATTCGCTCTCGCTATACCAGCCGCCCAACGCCCGCGCACCCTCCGCCGTCAGCAAACGATAGCAGCCCACCGCGCGGCCGCTGTCTTCGTCGCGCACAATCAAGTGGCGGCAATATTCGTCATAACGGTCGACATCCAGCCCGTCGGCGCTCCGGATATTCGCGCCCAACTCTTCGGCAAACACCTTATAGCGCAAACGTTGCGCCTCTTCGATATCGGCATCACAACGGGCCAGCGCCACAGTCAGGCGGCTCGACTGGGCAGAACTTTCGCTTCGGGTTTCGCGTTGCAGCATAACATTCTCCATCGGTTGATACAGTCACTCTACAAAGCCAAGATGTCAAAAGCGTGAAACTTTTATGGCATAAA
>CAYVIS010000187.1:0-4301 GCA_964451565.1 uncultured Neisseria sp. | reverse complement strand
ACCTACGGCGGCAGCCTGATCCGCCCCGAAGCCACCGGCTACGGCACCGTTTACTTTGCCGAATTCATGCTCGCCACCCGCAACGACAAGCTCGAAGGCAAAAAGGCGGTGGTGTCCGGCTCGGGCAACGTGGCGCAATATGCCTGCGAAAAACTGCTGCACAACAACGCCATCGTGCTCACCGTGTCCGATTCAGACGGCTTTGTGCATTTCCCCGAAGGCATGACCGAATTGCAGCTCGAAGCGCTGAAAGAATTGAAAAACGAGCGCCGTGCGCGCCTTTCCGTGTATGCCCAAGAGCAAGGTCTGCCTTATCATCAAGGCTTGAGCCCGTGGCATGTGCCCTGCGACATCGCCCTGCCCTGCGCCACCCAAAACGAGCTGGATGAAAACGATGCCGCCACCCTGCTCGCCAACGGCTGTATCTGCGTGGCCGAAGGCGCGAATATGCCCTCAACCATCGCCGCCGTCAACGCGTTTGTCAACGCGCAAATCCTGTATGCGCCGGGCAAAGCCAGCAACGCCGGCGGCGTGGCCACTTCCGGTTTGGAAATGAGCCAAAACGCGCTGCGCATGTCGTGGTCGGCCGAAGAAGTGGACCGTCACCTCTACAACATCATGACCAACATCCACCAAGCCTGTTTGCAATACGGCCATGAAAGCGGCGGCTACATCAACTACGTCAACGGCGCCAACATCGCCGGTTTCGTCAAAGTGGCCGATGCCATGCTGGCGCAAGGCGTGGTGTAAAGCAAGGCAGCATGAAAGGCCGTCTGAAAAGCTTTCAATCTTTCAGACGGCCTTTTCGTATTCAGCGCTTTGACACACCAAACCTGCACCCGTTTCCCAGCAACGCCGGCATTTGAACCGCGCTGCTTTTTCGCGTATTCTGTGCGCACCACCGATGCCCTTAAACGGAAGAAGCTTTATGCCCAAATTCACCGCCCCCGCCTATCAGGCGCAAGATCCCGCTGCTTTTCTCTACACGCTTACCGACAGCTATCTGGCTTTTGCCGAAACCCAAGGCGAGGCGGCGATGGCGCAGCTCAATGACGAGCAACACACGCTGATGGCCTATTGCTACCTCGACAGCCAGGTGCAGGAAGGCGGCTTTGTGCAGCTGATTGCCGCGGGCTACGGCGAATATGTGTTTATGAATCCGCTGGCCGACAGCCTGCGCCGCTGGCGCATCAAGCCGACGCCGAAAATCATCGAGCAGGCCAAAGCGCTGTATGCCAAACACGGCGCCGACATCGAAGCGCTGGCGGAAAGCGGCGAAACGCTGGAAAACATCCGCGCCCGCTTCCTCGATTTTGAAGAGCTCGACGGCGATTATTACGACGCCGCCGATGAAGACTTGGCCGCCGCAGCCGAATATGTGCAGGCTAATTTGGCCAAGTTCACCGAATAAACGGCAGCCAAACGTTCAGACGGCCTCTGTATTCCATAAAATACAGAGGCCGAGACCTTTGCAAAATTGCGATTGCACCACAAGGCTACGCCACTCCGCCATTCCGGCGCAGGCCGGAATCCACTCTTCGCACAAAACTCATTTAAAATCAACAAGCTGAATTTCGACAGATGGATTCCGGCCTGCGCCGGAATGACGGGGTTGTTGGTTATTTTCAGAAGAAAATGCACTTTGCAAAGGGCTCAGGCCGTCTGAAATTCAAGCGCACGTTTTACACTTCAATCCGATTCGGCGTAAACGTCTCCCACTTATTACAAGCCGGGCAATGCCAGAAAAATACCTGCGATTTGAAATGGCAGTTGCGGCAGCGATACATCACCGCTTTTTGCAGCTGGCGGCCAATCACCGAACGCATCATATCGGCATCGGCTTTCCAAGTGGGGTTCATTTCGCTGATTTGCAGGCCGAGCAGGCGGTATACGCCTTGCAGGTCGGGCTTTTGGCGCACCAGCTCGATGGCGGTTTGCGCCGCTTCGGTTTCGCCGTTGAGCAGCAGCGATTTTTCATATACCACATTAATCAAATCCAGCTGCGGGAATGTGTGCATATAACCAACCAGCACATTCAAGCCTTCCTGCGGCTTGCCCAGCGCATCGTAAGCGTCATAAAGGCGCTCGCCGACCATGCTCAGATAAGCGTGGTTTTGCTTTTCAATCGCGCCGTAGGCTTCGATGGCGGCCTGATGGTTGCCCTGTTTTTGTTCGATGTCGCCCAAAATCATGTTGGCGCGGGTGCATTTTGCGTTGGCATCGAGCGCTTTTTTCACGTCGGCGCGGGCGGTGTCGAAATCGGATTTAAACAGCGCCGCCTGCGCCAATTCGCAATAAAATTGGGCGATTTCAAATTGATAAGTCTGCTCGTCGTGGCTCAGCAATTGCGCCATTTCGATGGCTTTTTCCCAATCGCGGTCTTGCTGGTAAATGCTCAGCAATACTTGGCGCGCATCTTTGGCCATATTGCCGTTTTGCAGGCCGAGGAAAATCTGTTCGGCGCGGTCGACCAATCCGGCGCTTTGGTAATTCTGCCCCAATTCAAACAACACCCGTTCGCGCCGCTCGCCCACGGTATCGGGCGAATCGAGCAGCGCCTGATGCATGTGGATGGCTTTGTCGTTTTCGCCGCGCTGGCGGTAGAGTTTGCCCAGCGTGAGGTTTAAATCGTAAGACTGCGGCTGCTGATCGATTACCTCTGCCAACTCGCGCGCCGCCTTGCCGCTGTTGCGGTCGACCAGCGCATCGAGGCTTTTGTAGAAACCGCCGGGCACGCTTTTGGCCTGTTTCAACACCGCTTTCATATCCACCCGCGCCGCAAACCAGCCCATCGCAAAAAACACAGGCAGCAGAATAATCGGCAGCAGCCACATCCAGATTTCGTTTTCCATGCGCACTTATTCCTTGGGCGCAACGGCGGTGCCGACAGGCGCGGGCGTGGCGGGCGCGGCCAAATCCTGACCGCTCAAACGGCTGTGTTTTTTCACTTCATTACGCAGGCGGTTGTTTTCACTGCGCAACGCCAGCAGGCGGCCAAACAGGGCAAACAAACCGAATACCGCACCAATCACAAACGCGCCGAACAACACCGCAATCAGCGGCAGCTCCACTTCCTGACCCGGCAGGTAGAAAAATTGCACGGTTTGGGTATTGCTCACCGCCAGTATCAAAAACACCAGCAAAATAAGCAGCTTAATGATGGTATAAACGATTTTCATCGCATGCTCCGTAAAAAAGTTTGCCAAGGCCGTCTGAACGCCACACGACCGCATTGCCCGTTAGTTTATACGATTTGCCCGCATTAGGGTATGGCTGCCGTTTCAGACGGCCTTGCAAAGGCTGGATTGCCAACCAAAAACGCGTATAATAAAGCAGATATTTTTCCCGCTTTTGGCCGCAACAGCTGCCGCAGCTACCCGCCCTGCCCAGCTATCCGCCGCACACAACGCCGCCGTATGCGCCAGAGCAATCCACCGTATAAACGAATACACAAAGAAAGCAAGCACTATGGCACTCACAATGGACGACCGCGACGGCAAAATCTGGGTAAACGGCAAGCTGGTCGAATGGCGCGAAGCCACCACCCACGTCCTCACCCACACCCTCCACTACGGTATGGGCGTATTCGAAGGCGTGCGCGCCTACGAAACCGCCGAAGGCCCGGCGATTTTCCGTCTGCAAGACCACACCGACCGCCTGTTCAACTCCGCCAAAATCACCGGCATGACGCTGCCCTTCAGCAAAGAAGAAATCAACCAAGCGCATATCGACGTGGTGAAAGCCAACGGCCTCACCTCCGGCTACTTCCGCCCGATGGCCTATTACGGCTCGGCCAAACTCGGCATCGCCCCCAAAGCCGATGACGTGCAAGTGATTGTGGCCGCTTGGCCGTGGGGTGCTTATTTGGGCGAAGAAGGCATGAAACGCGGCATCCGCTGTAAAATCAGCTCCTTCACCCGCCACCACCCCAACATCACCATGATTAAAGCCAAGGCCAACGGCAACTACATGAATTCCATCATGGCCAACACCGAAGCCCATCAAGGCGGCTACGACGAAGCCATCCTGCTCGATGCGCAAGGTTATGTGGCCGAAGGTTCAGGCGAAAACATTTTCGTGGTGAAAGACAGCGTGCTCTACACCCCCGCGCTTGACGTGGCGCTCGACGGCATCACCCGCCGCACCGTCATCACCATCGCCAAAAAAATCGGCCTCGATGTGGTGGAAAAACGCATCACCCGCGACGAGCTCTACATCGCCGACGAAGTGTTCTTCACCGGCACCGCCGCCGAAGTCACCCCCATCCGCGAAATCGACAACCGCGAAATCGGCATCGGCGA
>CAYVIS010000186.1:0-4303 GCA_964451565.1 uncultured Neisseria sp. | reverse complement strand
ACATCGACGAGCGCATCCGAACTTTGGTAGCCGATATGTTTGAAACCATGTATGCCTCACACGGCATCGGTTTGGCCGCCACGCAAGTGGACGTACACGAGCGCGTGGTGGTGATGGACCTCACCGAAGAGCATAACGAACCGCGCGTGTTTATCAACCCCGTCATCACCCACCAAGACGGTGAAACCACTTACGAAGAAGGCTGCCTTTCCGTACCCGGCATTTACGATACTGTTACCCGTGCCGAGCGCGTTACCGTAGAGGCGTACAACGAAAAAGGCGAGAAATTCACCCTCGAGGCCGACGGCCTGCTGGCCATCTGCGTTCAGCACGAGCTAGATCATCTGATGGGCAAAGTATTTGTAGAATACCTTTCGCCGCTGAAGCAAAACCGCATCAAAACCAAATTGAAAAAGCGTGCCAAGCACGACCTCTAACCCTTTTCAGACGGCCTTCTATAATATGAAAGTGATTTTCGCCGGCACACCCGACTTTGCCGCTCTCGCCTTAAAAGCCATTGCCGCCGCAGGCTTTGATATCCCATTGGTGCTCACCCAGCCCGACCGCCCCAAAGGCCGCGGCATGCAATTGCAGGCCAGCCCGGTCAAACAAGCCGCGCTGGATTTGGGGCTGACTGTTGCCCAGCCCGTTTCGCTGCGCAACGAAGAAGCCCAAGCCATGTTGCGCGAACACCACGCCGACATCATGGTGGTGGCCGCCTACGGCCTGATTCTGCCGCAAGCCGTATTGGATACGCCAAAGCACGGCTGTCTGAACATCCACGCTTCGCTGCTGCCACGCTGGCGCGGCGCTGCCCCGATACAACGGGCGATTGAAGCGGGCGATACCGAAACCGGCGTGTGCATCATGCAAATGGATGCCGGTCTGGATACCGGCGCGGTGGTCAGCGAACACCGTTACACGATTAAACACACCGATACCGCCAACGAAGTACACGATGCTTTGGCCGAGCTCGGCGCACAAGCAATTGTTGCAGACTTACAACAATTACAACAAACAGGCCGTCTGAACAGCACGCCGCAACCGGAAGACGGCATCACTTATGCACAAAAATTAAGCAAAGACGAAGCCAAAATCAATTGGCACGAAGCTGCCGCCGTTATCGAACGCAAAATCCGCGCCTTCAATCCCGTACCCGCCGCCTGGACAGAATATCAAGATAAGCCGATGAAAATCTGGCAGGCCGAAGTCGTTGCCCAAAACGGCACGCCCGGCGAAGTATTGGCCTGCACTTCAGACGGCCTCACCGTTGCCTGCGGCGAACAGGCCTTGAAGATTACCGAGCTGCAACCTGCGGGCAGCAAACGCATGAACATTACCGCCTTCACCGCCGGTCGCCACATTGAAAAAGGCACGCAATTATGAGCATGGCACTCGCCCAACAACTGGCTGCACAAAGCATTGCCGCCGTGGCCGAAGGCCGCAACCTGCAAGACACGCTGGCCGACATCCGCGCCCGCCATCCCGAGCTGACCGCTCAAGAAAACGGCGCACTACAAGACATCGCCTACGGCGTGCAGCGTTATGCCGGCAGCCTGCGCTTTATGCTGGCGCAAATGCTCAACAAGCCCATCAACAACGCCCAGCTAGAAAGCCTGCTACTGGCGGCCATGTATCAATTGCACCACACCCGCAACGCACCGCACGCCGTGGTTAACGAAGCGGTAGAGAGCATCGCCAAAATCGGCAAAGGCCAATACCGCGCGTTTGCCAACGCCATTTTGCGCCGCTTTTTGCGCGAGCGCGAAAAGCTTGCCGCTGCCTGCCAAAAAGACAACACCGCCAAATACAATCTGCCCGAATGGTGGGTGGATTATCTACACAGCCATTATCCCAAGCATTGGCACAACATCCTCACCGCCCTGCAGGCGCACCCGCCGATGACACTGCGCGTCAACCGCCGCCTCGGCAATGCCGAAAGCTATCTGGCCGCGCTGGCCGAAGCCGGCATCGCCGCCAAAGCGCTCGACGATTATGCCGTGCAATTGGCCGAGCCGCTGCCCGTGACGCAACTGCCGGGCTTTTCAGACGGCCTTGTGTCGGTGCAGGATTTCGGCGCCCAAAAAGCCGCCTATTTGGTCAACCCGCAAGATGGTGAGCGCATTCTCGATGCCTGCGCCGCGCCCGGCGGCAAAACCGGCCACCTTTTGGAGCTGGCCGATTGCAAGCTTACCGCGCTCGACATTGATGCCGAACGCTTGGCACGTGTGCAAAGCAACCTTGACCGATTAGGCTTTCAGACGGCCACCTTGGCCTGCGCCGACGCACAAGATTTAAACGCATGGTATGATGGCAAATCGTTTGACGCCATATTGGCCGACCTGCCCTGCACCGCCTCGGGCGTGGTGCGCCGCAACCCCGACATCAAATGGCTGCGCCGAGCCGGCGATGCAGCCAAAACCGCCCGCCAGCAAGTGGCGCTGCTCGACGCTTTATGGCACACCCTGACAAAAAACGGCCGCATGCTGCTGGCCACCTGCTCGATTTTCGAAGAAGAAAACGCGCAGCAGCTGCAGCATTTCCTAACCCGCCATGCCGATGCCCGGTTGCTCGAATCGCATGCGCTGCTGCCCAACAAGCACCAAGATGGCTTTTATTACGCGCTTATTCAAAAGCAGTAAACACACACTGCTCATTTTGCCGCTTCTGCTGCTGATTTCTTTTCAGACGGCCGCAGAAGGCATCAACACGACCCGCGCCCAAGCCAAGCTCACCGGCAGCGGCCAGCTTTCCATCAGCAGCCGCTTCCAAACCGATCTGCCCGACCAGCTCAAGCAAGCGCTCACCCAGGGCGTGCCGCTCACCTTCACCCTCAGCTATCAACTATCCGCACCCACCCTGCCCGCCTACCGCTTCCGCCTGAGCCAGATTGTCGGCGGCAGCAATTCCGTGCAATACAAGCTTTCCTACCACCCGCTGACCAACCGCTATCGGGTCACGGTAGGCACTTTTTCCACCGAATACAACTCACTCGATACGGCGCTGCGCGGTATCGGCGCCATTGCCAACTGGCGCGTATTGGATTCAGGCATGCTCAGCGATGCCTCCCCGCAAGACACCAAAGCGGAAATCCGGCTGCTGCTCAGCACTTCCCAGCTACCCAAACCCTTCCAAATCAACGCGCTGAATTCACGCAGCTGGCAACTTGATTCCGGCTGGAAAGCATTAAGCATCACACAGGATTAACTCATGCGCCGCTTTCTCCTCATTGCCGGCATCCTCGCCGTGGTTTCGCTCTACACCCTCACGGTCGCCACCGGCAATGCCAGCAAGCTTGCCGATTATTTCTGGTGGATTATTGCGGCCAGCTCCGTGCTCATCGGGGTGTTGCTGGTGGTGTTGCTGCGCTATGTATGGCTGCTGATGCGCGACAGCCGGCGCGGCATTTTCGGCTCGCAGATTGCCCGCCGTCTGTCCGGCATGTTTACGCTGGTAGCGGTGTTGCCGGGTTTGTTTCTTTTCGGCGTATCCGCCCAGTTTATTTCCAACAGCATCAATTCCTGGTTCGGCAACGATACCGCCGAAGCCCTGGAGCGCAGCCTTAACCTGAGCAAATCAGCCATCGACCTCGCGCTTGACAACACCGTACGCAAAGCCACACCGATACAAATCGAGCTCATCAGCGCCGCTTCACTCGACACCAACCTCGCCGAAGCGCTGCGCGATGCCCCTACTGCCGCCGAATTCAGCCAGCTGGCTATTTATAACCTCAACAGCAACCGCATTGAAGCAGAACGCAACCCCTATCGGCTGCCCGTTCCCGCGCTTGACCAAAGCGCCCGCGAGCTGATAAACCAATCCGGCTCTACCCGCAGCATCGAAAGCATCAACGAAACCCTGTATGCCCAAGGCTGGCTCTATCTCAACGACATCGACAACCAGCCCTACGCGCTTTTCTTCCGCCAACCGATACCCGCCAACGTTGCCAAAGACGCCACCCTGATTGAAGCCGCCCGCGCCAAATACGCCGAGCTCAGCTATGCCAAGCAAGGTTTGCAAACCTTCTTTCTGGTTACCCTTTTGGTCGCCACTTTACTGGCCATCATGCTGGCATTGGTATTGGCGCTTTATTTCGCCCGCCGCTTTGTCGAGCCGATTTTATCGCTGGCTGAAGGCGCCCGTGCCGTCGCGCAAGGTGATTTTTCGCAACGACGGCCGATTTTCCGCAACGACGAGCTGGGCCGCCTCACCCACCTGTTCAACCACATGACCGAGCAGCTCGCCATTGCTCAAGACGCCAGCGAGCACAACCGCCTGCAACAGGAAGCCGCCCGCCACTATC
>CAYVIS010000185.1:0-4397 GCA_964451565.1 uncultured Neisseria sp. | reverse complement strand
CGCCGCAAAGGCCCGTTTGCCGTGATTACCGCCACCGATATGTCGCAAGGCCGCCGCTTGGATTTCACCCAGGAATATTTCGACGCCATGTGCCTCAATCTTTCCGATTTACCCATCGCCCGTGCCGTAGCCGCTTCCAGCGCCGTGCCCTTGGTGTTCAGCCCGGTTACGCTCAATAATAATGGCGGCAATTGCGGCTACACTCTGCCCGTGCAGCTCAAGCAGGCCATCGAAAGCGACACCGACAAGCTGCAAAACACCACTCGCCGCGAATTCAGCAGCGGCCTGCGCCAATATGAAAACAGCCAAGAGCGCCCCTACATCCATCTGCTCGACGGCGGCCTCACCGACAACCTCGGCCTGCGCAGCCTGCTGGACGTGACCGAAATATATCCCAGCAATATGCTCTACCGCCAATTTGCCGACGGCAAAATGTCTAAAATCGTGATTATCAACGTGAATGCGCAAAACAAAATCGCCAGCGATATCGACAAAAGCCCCGACGTGCCCGGCTTCAGCGCCGTGTTGGACGCCATCATCAATATCCCCATCGACCAATATTCGCAAGAATCGCTGCGCCGCTTCCGCGCCTTTGCCGACAAATGGAACGAAGACATCCGCACCAACAAAAGCGGCAACGAAGTGGGCATGTATTTCGTGAGCCTCAACCTGCGCGACCTGCCCGAATCGCAGCTGCGCCGCAACGCGCTCAACATCCCCACCAGCTTCTACTTGCCCGCGAGCGATATCAACGATTTGAAAGAAGCCGCGCGGGTGCTGATGCGTCAATCGAAAGAATACCAACGCCTGCTTGACGACTTAGCCGCCCAACCCAGCGTGGCCGCCGCACCGTTTGCCAAACCGCAATGGTTTGTCGGCGCAGGGCCGGTAAAGCCCGCCGCGCCGGAGGGAGTCGAGCCTGAATACGATGCGCTGTTTAAAACGGCATCTGCGGTGGAATAACCGGGTTGCAGTATTGGCCGACAATCACCGTTAAGGCCGTCTGAACACATGCCGTTCAGACGGCCTTGCTTTTACCGGAGCCGCCCTTTCCCTGTTTTTGCCCTACATCAAAAGGCCGTCTGAAAAAGCCCCGCCACCCCACCTGCGCCCTTGCCCCGCTTCGCGCCGCAATCCTATAATCTTGTTGGAAAATTTCTCAAACATCCAATCAGGAAACCTGTTATGAAACAATATATCCTCGACCCGCAAGCCCTGCTCGGCGGCATTATTGCCCAAGACGACGACCAAGAACTGGTGCAACTCGCCCTGCAAAAAGACAACGAAATCCCGCCTTATCAAAGCGAGGCGATTATCCTGCTGATTATCCTCAACGGCCGCGCCCAAATCCGCACCGAACAAGCCGAAATCGAAACCCACGGTTTGCAGGTGGTGCGCATTGAAGCCAACGAAACCCACAGCATCCGTGCGTTGGAAAACAACACCACCATTCTGGTCGTCAAACAGCTCACCCACACGCTGACTTTCAGTAAAAAACTGCGCTTCGGCAGCTGCTGCTTATAAGCTTGTACCAATAAAAGGCCGTCTGAATGGTTTGGCGCATTCAGACGGCCTTTTACATCAATAGCGAATAGTGTCTTTACAAATCAACCGCCAAGCCACAAAATAAGCGCTCGCTTATCCAACCCTCAAGGAACACCACATGCTGAAAGTCAACCAGTATTTCGACGGCAAAGTCGCCTCCATCGCCCTGCAAACCGCTACCCTGCCCGCCACCGTCGGCGTGATGCAGCCCGGCGAATACACTTTCGGCACCAGCCAGTTTGAAACCATGACCGTCATCAGCGGCGCATTAACGGTGCAATTGCCGGGCGAAACGCAATGGCAGACTTATGCAGCGGGCGACTCTTTCACCGTCGAAGCCGGGCGCGAATTCAAGCTGCAAGTAGCGGTAGATACAGCTTATTTCTGCACTTACGGCCAATAAGTCGGCCGGATGAACGCATTCAACGCAGGATAAACCAATCCTTTATCTGATTGGAAAATGAGGCCGTCTGAATGGTTTGCCCGTTAATCAACCGGTCAAACCATTCAGACGGCCTTTGTTCATTTCATCAGGCCGAAGCGATTTCTTTAAACAGGCGGTAAGAGTGATATTGCTTGCTTTCATCGTAAATATAGCTCACCGCCATGATTTCATCTGCACGCAGGCGGGTTTGCCATTCTTCCAATTGCGCGGCCACGCTGGCTTTGCCGCCCACCAGCGAGCAAGACAACATCTGCCGCGCCATCGCTTCTTCCGCTTCCGTCCACACGCCCTGCATGGTTTCTACCGGCGGTTGCAGCGGCTGGCGGGTGTTGCGCACCACGTTTAAGAAAAACTGCTGCTGGGTGGTGGCGAGGTATTCGGCTTCTTCGTCGCTGTCGGCGGCAATCACATTCAAACACACAATCACTTCCGGCTTGTCGAGCACGGCGGAAGGCTTGAATTCGCGGCGGTAGATTTCCAACGCCATTTCCAGCATGCGCGGCGCAAAATGGGCGGCAAACACATACGGCAAACCAAGCTCTGCGGCCAGATAAGCGCTTTCGGTGCTGGAGCCGAGAATATACAGCGGCACGTCCAAACCCACGCCCGGAAACGCTTTCACATAGCCCTGCGCGTCGGCGGGGCCGAAATAGCGCTGCAAGGCGCGCACATCGGCGGGGAAATTCAGCGACACATCGCGCTCGTTGCGGCGCAGCGCGGCAGCGGTCATTTGGTCGGTGCCCGGGGCGCGTCCCAAGCCCAAATCGACGCGCTCGGGATAAATCGTGGCCAGCGTGCCGTATTGTTCGGCTACCAGCAGCGGGCTGTGGTTGGGCAGCATCACGCCGCCGGAGCCGACGCGGATGGTATCGGTGTGCGCCAGCGTGTGCCCGATGAGCAGTTGCGTGGCCGAGCTGACCAGGCTTTGGGTGTTATGGTGTTCGGCAATCCAATAGCGCGCATAGCCGAGCGCTTCGGCCTGTTGCGCCAGCGTAATCATCGATTGGATGGCTTCGGCATTGGTCTGCCCCGCGCGCACGGGCACGAGGTTGAGCATGGATACGGTGGTCATGTGTGCAGCCTTTTTGAATGAGATACCCTAGCATATAAAGGCCGTCTGAACAGTATCAAGCGGCGGGCGGAGATTTATTTTATACAGAGCTGTATGTAAAGCAGGCCGTCTGAAACGTTCAGACGGCCTGTCAATCGTTTGCACAATCAATGTTGCGCGGCTTTCGGCAACTGATGACGATAAGCAAACCAATACACCGCGCCGACAAACACCGCGCCGCCGATGGTGTTGCCGATGTAAACCGACAACATGTTTTCGGCAAATTGCAGCCAGCTGATGTCGCCGCCCGCCCAAATCGCCGCCGGAATCACAAACATATTCGCCACCACGTGTTGAAAACCGATTAACACGAAAATCATGATGGGAAACCAGATGCCGAGAATTTTGCCTGCAAACGAGTGTGCGCCGTAGCAAAGCCACACGCCCATGCACACCATCCAGTTGCAGCCGATACCGGAAACCAGCGCCTGCCCGAAACCCGCGCCCACTTTGCTCTCGGCCACGGCGATGGTTTTGTGCAGCACTTCGCCCTCGGTAAGGCCGACGTAATGGCCGAAAAACCATGCCACCGCCATCGCGCCAATGAGGTTGGTGAAGGTAACAATCAGCCAGTTGCGGCCAAGCCGCGCCAGCGTGATGCGTTTGGCCAGCCAAGCGGCGGGCAGTACCATCATGTTGCCGGTAATCAGCTCTGCGCCGCCGATGAGGATACAAATCAGCCCGATGGGAAACACCGATGCGCCGATAAACACGGCCAGGCTGCCCCATTCGTGCGGCATGCCGCCGACCACGCGGATATAGGCCAGATAGCCCAACGAAATAAACGCGCCGCCGAGAAAACCCAAAATGCTGAGGTAAAGTGTGCTGCCTGCGGCTTTGGCTTCGCCTTTTTCAATGGTGGCCTGCAAAATCTGTTGGGGATAGTAATCGCTCATGACCTGCTCTTCAGTAGAGATGTTCAAGATAGCGCTTATTGTAAAGTAATTTTCAGACGGCCTTTTGATTTAACTCATTTTCCTTGTAGGTTAATTACAAAAACCGCTGCATCAAGAGATTGATGCAGCGGCGGGATACAGGCTTTCAGACGGCCTGATTATTTATTCAGCTCTTTAGCCAGATAGAGCCAGGTTTCAATCACGGTATCGGGGTTGAGCGACACGCTGTCGATGCCTTCTTCCACCAGCCATTTGGCGAAATCGGGGTGATCCGACGGGCCTTGGCCGCAGATGCCGACATATTTGTTGTGTTTACGGCAGGCGGAAATCGCCAAGTGCAGCATCACTTTCACCGCCGGATTGCGCTCGTCAAACGTGCTGGCAATCGGGCCGCCGCTGT
>CAYVIS010000184.1:0-4448 GCA_964451565.1 uncultured Neisseria sp. | reverse complement strand
AAATAGCCGTCTGAAATAGCCGTCTGAAATAGCCGTCTGAAATAGCCGTCTGAAATAGCCGTCTGAAACAAAAAAAGCAGCCTGGCGGCTGCTTTTTTTGTTTTCGGCAATTACTTGCCGGTTTTCGGGGTCACGTTCGGCTTCACTTTATTTTGTTCGGCCTGCCGGTTTTTTTCCAGCATTTCGCGATACCAGCGCGGGTGGTGTTTTTTCGCCCAAGTCTGCGTAACCACGCCTTCAACCATGGCGCGGATGGTGCCTTTCACCCAGAATGCGGCGTAAACGTGCACGATGATGCCTGCAATCAGAATCAACGCCGCCCAAGCGTGGAACAGCAAGGCCAGGCGGATGACGGGAATCGGGAACAGCTCGGCGAAATACGGACGCCAAGCAATAAAACCGGTGCAGAGCAACACAATCATGCAGGCGGTCATCAGCCAAAACATGCCTTTTTGGCCGCCGTTGTATTTGCCGATGTCGCCGACTTCATGGCCTTTGAGCACGGTTTTCACCGATTTCATCCATTTGACGTCTTCTTTATCGACAAAATTGTGTTTCCAATAGCGGAAAAACTGCACGAAAAAGCCGACAAACATCACCACGCCGACAAAGGGGTGGATAATCCGCGCCAGCTGCGGCGTGCCGAACACGCCGGTGAGCCAGAAAAAGGCGGGATAGAAAAACGCCAGGCCGGAAATGGCCAGCAGGATGAAGCACACGGCCACAATCCAATGGTTGATGCGCTCGCTGCGGTTGTAGCGCTGAATCAGTTTTTCTTTCATTATGCGTCCTCCTCGCCTTCCAGCGTTTTGCCGTCTTTACCGATGACTTCCGGCGATTCTTCTTCGGCTTTGCTGGGGCCGACGGTGATGTAGTGGAAGAAACCGGTGAGTGTGGCGGCGGCGATGCCGATGGTGGCCAACGGTTTCAGGAAGCCTTTCCACAGCTTCACGGTGGGGCTGATGCTCGGGTTTTCGGGCAGGCCGTGATACAGGTTGGGTTTGTCGGCGTGATGCAGAACATACATCACATGCGTGCCGCCCACGCCTTCGGGATCATACAGGCCGGCTTTGTCGTAACCGCGGTTGTTCAAGTCTTTAATCCGCTCGGCGGCCACACCTTTCATGTCTTCTTTGGTGCCGAACTGAATCGCGCCGGTCGGACAGGTTTTCACGCAGGCAGGCTCTTGGCCGACGGCCACGCGGTCGGAACACAACGTGCATTTGTAGGCGCGCTTGTCTTTTTTGTCGATACGCGGCACGTTGAACGGGCAGCCGGAAATGCAGTAGCCGCAGCCGATGCAGTTTTCTTCATGAAAATCCACAATGCCGTTGTGGTATTGGATAATCGCGCCGGGCGAGGGGCAGGCTTTCAGGCAGCCCGGGTCGGCGCAGTGCATGCAGCCGTCTTTGCGGATCAGCCATTCGAGCTTGCCGTTTTCTTCCACTTCGCTGAAACGCATCACCGTCCAGCTTTTCGAGGTCAGGTCAATCGGGTTGTCGTACACGCCGTGGTTGGTGCCGATTTCGTCGCGGATGTCGTTCCACTCCGAGCAGGCCACCTGGCAGGCTTTGCAGCCGATGCAGGTGGTGACATCGATCAGCTTGGCCACTTCCATCGGCTGGCGCACGCCCGGCGGCGGGGTGATGCCGGCGGTGGCGGAGCGGCGTTTGATGTCTAATGATTGCAATGCCATGTGTGCGCTCCTTATGCTTTCTCGATGTTGACCAAAAAGGTTTTGTATTCCGGGGTTTGGGTATTGCAGTCGCCCACAAACGGGGTGAGCGTGTTCACAATAAACTGTTTCTCACCGGATACGTTTACCCAACCGCCATGCAGCGGAATGCCGATTTGATGCACGGTTTTGCCGTTAATCTGCAAAGGCACCACGCGCTTGGTGACTACGGCCTTGGCCTTAATCCAGCCGCGCTTGGAGCTCACTTTCACCCAATCGCCTTTTGCTATGCCTTTTTCTTTGGCCAGCTCTTCGCCGATTTCGATAAATTGCTGCGGCTGCGCGATCATCAGCAATTTCACCGATTTAGTCCAAAACTGGAAATGCTCGGTGAGCCGGTAAGTGGTGCCCACATGCGGAAATTCTTCGTGTGTGCCGATGCGCTCTTTCACGCTGTCAAACAGGCGCATGGCGGGCGATTGCACCACTTTCGGGTGCAACGGGTTGGTGCCGATGGGCGATTCGAGCGGCTCGTAATGCTCGGGGAAGGGGCCGTCCACCAGTTTGCGCGCGCAAAACAGGCGGCCTACGCCTTCTTCGTTCATGATAAACGGATTCATGCCCGAATCGGGGGCGGCATCGGCCTTGAAGTCGGCCACGTCGGCGCCGGTCCATTTTTTGCCGTCCCAATGAATCAGCACGCGGTTGGGATCCCACGGCTTGCCGCTGGGGTCGCACGAGGCGCGGTTGTAGAGAATGCGGCGGTTGGCCGGCCATGCCCACGCCCATTTGGGTGTGTTGCCCAAGCCGCTGTCGGTGTTGTCGCGCCGATCCATTTGATTGCCTTGCTGCGTCCACGAGCCGGAAAAAATCCAAGTGGCGCATTCGGTGCTGCCGTCGTCGCGCAGTTGGGCAAAGCCGTCGAGCAGCTCGCCTTTTTTGCGCACAATATTGCCATCGGCGTCTTTAATGTCGGCCAACGCGTAGCCGTTGGATTCTCTCGCCATTTCTTCCGGCGTGGGGCCGTAGGGATTTTCATAGCGCCAGTGCAGCTTGGTAATCGGCTCCGGTGCGGTGCCACCCTCTTTTTCATACATCTCTTTCAAGAGCATGTGCAATTCGCCCAAAATTTCCAAATCGGGCAGCGCTTCGCCGGGCGGTTTGGCACCGGGGTGGTGCCATTGCAGCCAGCGCGAAGAATTCACAATCGAACCGGCTTCTTCGGCAAAACAAGGCGTAGGCAGGCGGAACACTTCGGTTTGGATTTTGGAAGGATCCACATTATGCGCATCGCCGTGGTTTTGCCAGAAGGTCGCGGTTTCGGTATCCAGCGGATCCATCACCACCATAAACTTCAGCTTGGAGAACGCTTCGGTAACGCGGTGGGCATCGGGGAACGAGCCTTGCGCATTAAAACCTTGCACCAGCAAGCCGTTCACCTTGCCTTGATACATCAATTCGACCATCTGCAAAATGTCGTACATTTTGTCCCACTTCGGCAGCCAGTCGTAGCCCCAGTTGTTTTCTTTGGTGGCATTTTCACCGTACATCCATTTCAGGAAGCTCACCATGAATGCCGGGGTATTGCTCCAATAGTTGAGCTGGCCCGGTTGCAGCGCTTTAGGCGTTTGCTTGTCAATGTATTCTTGGAAGGTGCGGTGGCGGTCTTCGCTCGGCAACGAGAGATAACCCGGCAATGCGGTCGACAGCAGACCGAGGTCGGACAAACCTTGAATGTTGGAGTGGCCGCGCAATGCGTTCACACCGCCGCCCGACATACCGATGTTGCCCAACAGCAGCTGCACCATCGCCATGGTGCGGATGATTTGGGTGCCGGTGGTATGCTGCGTCCAACCCAGCGCATACAGAATCGTACCCGCTTTATCGGGTGCGGCCATTTCGCCCCATGCTTCGGCGATTTTCAGGAAATCTTCCTTACTGGTGCCGCAAATGGTGTTCATCATGTCGAGGGTGTAGCGCGAATAGTGTTTTTTCAACAGTTGCCACACGCTGCGCGGATGTTGCAGAGTCGGATCGGTTTTGGCGTAGCCGCTGCCGTCGAGCTCGTAATACCAGGTTTCGTTGTCGTAAAAGCTGCTGCGTTTGCCGACACGGCTGGCCACTTCGGGGCTTTCCTCTTCTTTTTTGTCTTCGTCGGCTTTGCCGCTGGCATGGCCTGAGAACATACCTTCGTTGAAGTCGTAACCTTCGGCCACGATAAAACTGGCGTTGGTGTAGGCTTTAACGTATTCCCATTGGATTTTGTCGTTTTCAATCAGCCAGTTAATCAGCGCACCCAAAAAGGCGATGTCGCTGCCCGAACGCACGGGCGCGTAGAAATCGGCCACGGCGGCGGTGCGGTTGAAGCGCGGGTCGACCACAAATAATTTGGTGCCTTTTTTCTTTTTCGCTTCAATCACCCATTTAAAGCCCACCGGATGCGCCTCGGCGGCGTTACCGCCCATCACCATGATGAAATCGGCGTGTTGGATGTCGACAAAGGTATTGGTCATCGCGCCGCGGCCGAAAGTAGAAGCCAGTGCCGATACGGTGGGGCCGTGGCACACACGCGCCTGCGCGTCGGTGGCAACGATGCCGAGCGAACGCATCCATTTTTGGGTGAGGATGCCGGTTTCATTGGAAGAAGCCGAAGCGGTGAGCATGCCGAGCGTGGGCAGGCGGTGTACCGGCACCCCTTCTTCATTATTCACAATCAGATTGGCGTCGCGGTCGTCTTTGATGTGGCGGGCGATGCGGGTCAGCGCATCATGCC
>CAYVIS010000183.1:0-4451 GCA_964451565.1 uncultured Neisseria sp. | reverse complement strand
ATAAGTAGTATCGTAGTGTGACCATGTCCACGATGATTTTTCAATCAATTTAAGTGTGATTTCGTGGGAGAAGTCCACGCTACAATTGCTGCTTATTATTCAGACGGCCTCAAGCTTTATTTGCCGCTGCACACGCGGCAGTCGGGGTTGCGTTCGAACGGGAAGCGTTGCCAGTCGTTGGCCAGCGCGTCGTAGAGCAGCAGTTCGCTGTGGCTGCCGGAGCCGATGCCCATCAGCAGTTTCAGCGCTTCGGCGGCTTGGGTGGTACCGATGATGCCGACCAGCGGGGAAAATACGCCGAAGAGGGCGCAGGCGCCGTCGTTGGCGGTGTCGCCGTCAAACAGACAGGCGTAGCAGGGCGCATCGGGCAGGTCGGGACGGTAGACGGCGATTTGGCCTTCGAAGCGCACGGCGGCGCCGGAAACCAGCGGGGTTTGGGTGGCGACGCTGGCGCGGTTGACGGCTTGGCGGGTGGCGAAGTTGTCGCAGCAGTCGAGCACGATGTCGGCTTGGTGCATCAGCTCGATCAGGCGGGTTTCGTCGAGGCGTTCGGCCAGCGCGGTGATGTCGGTGCGGCTGTTGAGGGCGTTCAGACGGCCTTTGAGGGTGACGGCTTTGCTGTGGCCGATGTCGGCTTCGGCAAAGGCGGTTTGACGTTGCAGGTTGGTGTCGTCGATGTGGTCGTCGTCGGCGATGATGAGCCTGCCCACGCCTGCTGCGGCCAGATAGGGCAGCGCCGCGGTGCCGAGGCCGCCGCAACCGATAACCAGCGCGGTGGCGTCGAGCAGTTTTTGCTGGCCTTCGATACCGATTTCATCAAGCAGCAGGTGGCGGCTGTAGCGCAGCAGGTCGCGGTCGTCCATATCAGTAGTCGAGGTTTTCGTAGCGGTCGGTGAAGGTGAAGTCGCCGCTTTTGCCGCCGCTTTTTTCTTCGAGGTGGATGTGGGTAAGGGTCATGCTTTTGTCGACGGCTTTGAGCATGTCGTAAATGGTGAGCAGGGCGATGTTGACGCCGGTGAGGGCTTCCATTTCGACGCCGGTTTTGCCTTCGGTGCTGGCGGTGACGCTGGCTTTGACACGGCGGAGGTCTAAATCGACTTCGAAATCGACGCGCACGTGGGTGAGCGCGACGGGGTGACACAGCGGAATCAGGAAACCGGTTTGTTTGGTGGCCTGGATGGCGGCGATGCGCGCGATGCCGAGCACGTCGCCTTTTTTGGCCGTACCCTGCGCCACGGCGTCGATGGCCTGTTGGCTCATGTTGATAAAGCCGCTGGCGCGGGCGGTGCGCACGCTGGGGGCTTTGCCGCCGATATCGACCATGTGGGCTTCTTGGTTTTCGTTGAAATGGGTCAGTTCCATCATTTTCTTTTCCTGTAATGTGAAGGCGGCTTTTGGAGCGGGGTAAACCGTTTGAGGCCGTCTGAATATAAAAATATCAAAAACGGCTTATTTTAAAAGATTTTTGCCGCTGCGCCTATGTGTGTTTGCAGGCCGTCTGAAAAATGGACGGCGGTTTGATTGGTTTCTTGGGTAACTGAAAGATATAAAAGTGTTTTTTTGCGTGGTTTTCAGGGTGAAAATAAATATGTCCGTTGGGTGATAAAAAGCGCCGCTGGGGCGATTGTCATAGTTACATGACATTACAGCGTTAGCATGGCGGCTGCAATCGGGTTTATCGGTATTGCCTATCAATAGAAAACCGCCTGCGCAATAAAGGCGGCCATGCATTTACGGCATAAAACCTACCTTCGGGTAGCTGCTCAACAGCCCTTGCGGCTGGTCAATCCGGCGATCCCCGCGGTCATGGCCATATTCTTATAAAAACAGCTGAATCATACTGACTATGAAAACTAAACATTATCTTTGCCGGTTGCCGCTTTGGGCAGCCTTGGCATTCTCTGCCACGCCCGTTGCGGCGGCAGACGGCGTTCAGGCTGAGCGCGAGCGTTGGGCGCTGCATGCGCGCGGCGGCGAGCAGCAGTTGTCGGAATCGGTGGCGGCGCTGCAAACGCTGTATGGCAGCAGCGGCGATGCGCGCGTGCGTGCCGATTTGACGGCGCTGCTGTTGCGTCAAGGCCGCCGTGCGGATGCGTTGGCGTTGTGCAGCGGCTGTCGGCCCGGCGATTACCGTGCCGACGAATTGGAAAACCTGGCTAAGGCCGCTCGTGATGATAAGCAGTTTGAGCGGGCGCTGTCGCTGTATCAGGCTTTGCAGCAAAAAGCGCCGCAGCAGCAAATCGGCTGGCTCGGTGCGGCGCTGGCAGCGGTGGATGCGGGCGACTATCCGGCAGCGCAAACCCATATCGAAGCCTACCGCAAGCATTTCGGTGATGATGCCGATATCCGCGCGGCGGAAGAGTATCTGAAAACGGAAGCCCAGCCCTTGGCCGAACGCATCGGCGTGTTGCAGCAGCGTTTGGCCGAGCAGCCGGGCGATCGTGAAACTGTGTTGGCGCTTTACCGTGCGGCGGCGGGCTTGAAGGTTTATCCGCTGCAATATGAATTAATCGAGCAATATCCGCAATTGTTCAGCCGCCAAGACCGTTTGTGGTTGGAGCATGCGGGTGCGGTAAGCCAATTGCGGGCGGCGCAGGCGTCTTCCGTGCGCGCCGAAGCGGTGCGGGCGTTTAAGCGCTTCGGCGAGATTGCCGCACAAAGCGAGCCGGGCAGCGAGCTGTATATCCGCGCCATGCGCGACCGTGTGGCGGCAGGCGCGGCTTCAGACAACTACAAACAGGCGCAGGCCGACTACCGCACCTTAAGCCGCTACGGCGAGCAGCCGGAATATGTGCAGGATGCTTATGCACAAGCTTTGTCGGCGAGCGGCAGCCCGCGCAAAGCCTCGAAAATCTACCATGCGCTGGCGCGCCAACATGAGGCGGAAGGCCGCGCGGTGGGCGTGGAATTGAGCGAAAAGCTGGTGCAGGCCGATGCCGATTTGGGGTATTACACCCGCGCGCAGCAACACTTGCCCACGTTTACCGACGCCACGTCGGATTCGCGCCGCAAGCTGGATTTCACCCGCACCACCGACATTAAAAATCCCTATTACGACAAAAAATATTACTGGCAGGCGCGCTTGGAGGCGTGGAACGGCAACATGAAAGGCGCCATCAAGCTGATGGACGACTGGCTGGCCGCCCACCCGGGCGACCCGTGGGCGATGATTCTGCGCGGCGAGCTGGCTTATTGGAACGGCCACAACGATGAAGCCGACAAATGGTTTACCGAGGCGATGGCGTGGCTGCCGCCCGGCAGTCAGGCTTGGGTCAAAACCAACCGCGGCTCGATTTTGATGAGCAACGGCGACTGGGCAGGCATGCAGGCGATGGCCGCTCAAATTGACCGCAACGATCCGAATTACGAAGGCTTTTGGAAGCGCTACGATGAAGCGCGTGCCGCCGAATTGAGCGTTTCGGGCAGCATCTTCAAAGCCACTTCACCGCGCGACAGCGGCAATGAGTGGGCGCAAAGCAGCACGCTGTATTCGCCGCGCAGCCTCGGCGGCCACCGCGCCTACATCATCCAGCAAAACGGCTTCGTGCCCAACCACGGCGAAGAATTGCGCTATGGCCGCGTCGGCGTGGGCGGCGAGCTGAGTTTTTATCCGTTTAACATCAATCTCGAAGCAGGCCGCGGCACCCACCTCAACGACAAAGCCTATTTCAATGCCGGTTTGGGCTACCGCCTCAACCAACATTGGTCGTTTAACGCCCGCGCCGCCGTTAATAGCGCCAACACGCCGACCAAAGCACTGAGCCAAGATGTGTATGCCAACGAATACAGCCTCTCGGCCAACTACACCCATTCCGCCGACACCCGCGCGGGCTTCGGCGCCAGCGTGATGGATTTCGACGACGGCAACCTGCGCCGCGGCGCGTATGCGTGGCTGTCGCAAAGCCTGTGGCAACACAATCGCTGGAAGCTCGGCGGCTCGCTGTGGGCCGACTACAACCGCAATGACGACGTGCCTTCCGCTTATTACTACAACCCCAAAAGCAGCAAGAGCGCCAGCGGCGATTTGAGCCTGTCGTATGCCATGCCGCTCGACCACAATATGCGCCTCAGCCAGAAGCTGGGCGTGGGCGCGGGCCGCTACTGGCAGGCCGGGCAGGATGCCGAAAACACTTGGGTAGTGAAATACGGCCACGACTGGAGCCTCGGCAAACGGGTCGGACTTTCGTATGAAGCCGGGCGCAAAAAAGCCATTTACGACGGTGATGCCGAATATCAAAACTTCGGCAATGTCGGTTTGAATGTGCGTTTCCAATAATTGAAGAGGCCGTCTGAAAGATGAAACTGAAAGCATTGATGAGCGCCGCCGTTATCGGCATGCTCGCCCTCACGGCACAAGCCGCACCGGCGGTTGAATTTGCCGAACCTAAAGCAGAAGTGCGCTACGGCGCATTGTGTTACCACGACGTGGTCGACGAAACCCGCCCCGGCCT
>CAYVIS010000182.1:0-4485 GCA_964451565.1 uncultured Neisseria sp. | reverse complement strand
CGACGGCGATTGCCGTGGGCTTGGCGCTCATTATCTGGTTTGTCATTCCCATTCCCGAGGGCGTTACCCCGCAGGCGTGGCATCTGCTGGCGATGTTTGTCGGCGTGATTGCGGCGATTATCGGCAAGGCGATGCCCATCGGCGCGATTGCGATGCTGGCGATTTTGCTGGTGGCGATTACCGGCGTAACCAGCGACAAACCCGCCGATGCGGTGAAAGATGCTTTGAGCAGCTTCTCCAGCCCGCTGATTTGGCTGATCGGTATTGCCATCATGATTTCGCGCGGCATTCTGAAAACCGGCTTGGGCGCGCGCATCGGCTATCTGTTTATCGCCGTGTGGGGCAAAAAAACCATCGGCATCGGCTACAGCCTGGCATTGTCTGAATTGCTGCTGGCGCCGGTAACGCCGAGCAACACCGCGCGCGGCGGCGGCATCATCCACCCGGTGATGAAGGCGATTGCCTCGAGCTACGATTCCGACCCCGAAAAAGGCACGCAAGGCCGCATCGGTAAATATCTGGCGCTGGTGAATTATCACGGCAACCCGATTACTTCCGCGATGTTTATCACCGCCACTGCCCCCAACCCGCTGGTGGTCGACATCATCGCCAAAGCCACCAACAGCGATATCCACCTGAGCTGGGGCACATGGGCGCTGGCGATGCTGCTGCCGGGCATCGTGGCGATGCTGGTGATGCCGCTGATTCTGTATTTCCTCTATCCGCCCGAAATCAAGGAAACCCCCAATGCGGCGGAATTCGCCAAAGCGCGCCTGCATGAAATGGGTCCGATGAACCGCGGCGAAAAAATCATGCTCGGCATTTTCTTTATCCTGCTGATGCTGTGGGCGGGTATTCCGGCGATGATTATGGGCGCCGGCTGGAAAGTCGACGCCACCACCACCGCGCTGCTCGGCCTCGGCCTGCTGCTGCTCACCGGCGTGCTCACTTGGGACGACATCGTGCAGGAAAAAAGCGCGTGGGACACCATCACCTGGTTTGCCGCGCTGGTAATGATGGCCACCTTCCTCAACAAGCTCGGCCTGATTACCTGGTTTTCCGGCATGCTCGAAAACAGCATCGGCCAACTGGGCTTGGGCTGGATGGGCGCGTCGATGCTGCTGCTGCTGGCCTATATGTATGCGCACTATATGTTTGCCAGCACCACCGCCCACATCACCGCCATGCTCGGCGCGTTTTACGTGGCAGGTATTTCGCTGGGGGCGCCGCCGATGCTGTTTGCGCTGATGATGGCCGCCGCCTCCAGCATCATGATGACGCTCACCCACTACGCCACCGGCACCTCGCCCGTGATTTTCGGCTCCGGCTACACCACCTTGGCCGAATGGTGGAAAGCAGGCTTCGTGATGAGCGTGGTCAACCTGCTGATTTTCATCTTTATCGGCGGCGCTTGGTGGAAAGTGTTGGGTTATTGGTAAGGCCGTCTGAACCGATAAAGGCATCACACAAAGGCCGTCTGAAAGCGTATATGCTTTCAGACGGCCTTTCTTGATATATAGTGGATTAGATTTGAACCAGTACAGCGTTGGCTCGCCTTGTCCTGATTCAAATCTAATCCACTATAACGGCTGCCGGAGGCTCAATTGCGCAGTTTCCAGCCCGATTTCAATATCAACAACACCCCCGCAGCCAATACCGCACCAAAACCGCCGACCACCGCCAGCGACAGCCACGGCGAGGTATCGCTGACGCCGAAAAAGCCGTAGCGGAAACCGTCGATCATGTAAAACACCGGATTCAGATGGCTCAGGCCGCGCCAAAATTCGGGCAGGCTGTTGATGGAATAAAACACGCCGGAAAGAAAGGTGAGCGGCATAATCAGAAAGTTTTGAAATGCCGCCAGCTGGTCGAATTTCTCCGCCACAATCCCCGCCAGCAGCCCCAGCGTGGCCATAATGGTGCAGCCGAGCAGGGCAAACGCGGCAATCCACAACACATTGTGCGGCAGCGGCAGGCCGAACCAAGCGGTCGCGGCCAACACCCCCGCCCCCACCAACAGGCCGCGCACCACAGCGGCGGCGGTGTAGGCCGAGAAAAACGCGCCCACCGACAAGGGCGGCAGCAGGATAAACACCAGATTGCCGGTGATGCGCGACTGAATCAGGCTGGACGAGGAATTGGCAAACGCATTTTGGGTCATGCTCATCATGGCGAGGCCGGGAATCAGAAAGGCGTTATACGACACCCCGGGCAGCGCCTCCGCCGATTTGCCGACGGCGTGGGAGAAGATGAGCTGGTACAGCAGCGCGGTAATCATCGGCGCGGCCAGCGTTTGGAAACCGACTTTCCAAAAGCGCAGGATTTCTTTTTTGAATAAGGTGTAAAAGCCGATCATGGCGGGTGTTCCTTGGTTTTTTTGTTTTTTGGGTGGGTTGGCGGGGTTGGGAAACAAGCTTGGCAGTTTGTTACCCTCACCCTCAGGGAGAGGGTTGGGGGCGTAGGATGAGTGTAAACCCATCAAAACCGTTGTGGTGCTTGAAATGATGGGTTTACACCCATCCTACGCCCCTCGCTCAAAAATAAGGTGATAGCTGTTTGAGGCCGTCTGAAACTTCACCGGCTTCAGCAATCCCCCTACCCCCTCACTTATGCATCATCTTCACAAACACCTCTTCCAAATCCGTTTCCGGCAAGGCAAGGTGTTTCACGGTGACGCCGCTGTATTTCAACGCCTGCAACACAAACGCCAGCTGTTCGTAATCATCCAGCTTCAGCAACACGCCTTCTTCAGACGGCTGCTGCCATTGGCGCAGGTTGTCCGGCAGTTCACCGTCGAGCAACAGCTCCACACGCAGGCCTTTTTCGGCGTGCAGCAGCTGTTCGGTGGTGTCGAGCGCCACCAGTTTGCCCTGTTTCATCATCGCGATGCGGCTGCACAGGTTTTGTGCTTCTTCCAGATAATGGGTGGTCAACACGATGGTGTGGCCTTGGCGGTTGAGCTGCTGGATAAACGCCCACAGGCTTTGGCGCAATTCCACGTCCACGCCTGCGGTCGGCTCGTCGAGCACAATCACCGGCGGCCGGTGCACCAGCGCCTGCGCCACCATCACGCGCCGTTTCATGCCGCCGGAGAGGTTGCGGGTGTTGGTGTCGGCTTTATCGGCGAGGCCGAGGCTGGTGATGATTTCGTCAATCCAGTCATCGTTGTTTTTCAGGCCGAAATAGCCGGATTGGAAGCGCAACGCCTCGCGCACGCTGAAAAAGGGGTCGTACACCAATTCCTGCGGCACCACACCGAGGCTCATGCGGGCGGCGTAGGCGTTTTGGCGCACATCGTGCCCCATCACTGCGATGCTGCCGGAGGTGAGACGGCTCAAACCCGCCATCGCCGAAATCAGCGTGGTTTTGCCCGCGCCGTTGGGGCCGAGCAGCGCGAAAAATTCGCCCTGCCGTACTTCGAAGCTGACGTCTTTGAGCGCGGTAAAGCCGTTGGCATAGGTTTTGACGGCGTTTTGAATGCTTAAAGCGGTGGTCATAATCAATATTCCGTTTCAGACAGCCTTTACATGAAAAAGGCCGTCTGAACACTTCAGATGGCAAAAGCGTGATTATACCCTTTTTTCAGCCTGAATCCGCCTGCGCCAATGTTATAATGCGGCGCTATCCAACCCACAGGCGGCTTCCGCCCTGCAGAAAACCATCATGAGCAAACCCATCATCATCGGCGTGGCCGGCGGCTCCGGCTCCGGCAAAACCACTATTTCGCAAGCGCTTTACCGCCATTTTAGCGGCCATCCGATTACCATCATCGAGCAAGACTTTTATTACAACGACCAATCGCACCTGCCGCCCGAGGTGCGCCGCCGCCAAAACTACGACCACCCCTGCGCCTTCGACAACGATTTGCTGTATGCCCATTTGCAGCAGCTGCTGCGGCGCGAAGCCGTGGCGCTGCCGCAATACGATTACAGCGCCGACAACCGCGCTCCGCACACGCTGCCGCAGCCACCGGTGGATGTCATCATTTTGGAAGGCATTTTGGCGCTGTATGACGAAAAAATCCGCAGCCTGATGGACATCAAACTGTTTGTCGATACCGATGCCGATCTGCGCTTTATCCGCCGCCTGCAGCGCGATTGTGTCGAACGCGGCCGCTCGATGCAGTCGGTGGTGTCGCAATACATCGAACAGGTGCGGCCGATGCACAACCAGTTTGTCGAGCCGACCAAGCGCCACGCCAACATCATCATTCCCTGTGACGAGCAAAACGAAGTGGCCATTGATATTTTGGTGGCCAAAGTCGGCTCGATTCTGCAGCGGCGCATGGCCGAAGGCCGGTAAATCGTTGCGGCGAGGTGAAGCAGGCAACATACCTGGCCTTCATCGCGCCTGCGCAGACGCGATGAAATGGCGGGCAATTTCACAAAAATCTCAGGCCGTCTGAAAGGTTTCAGACGGCCTTTGGTTCGTTTTATAGTGGATTAGATTTGAATCAGGACAAGGCGGGGAGCCGCAGACAGTACA
>CAYVIS010000181.1:0-4511 GCA_964451565.1 uncultured Neisseria sp. | reverse complement strand
TCGGCTGCCTGGATACGGCGTCTTCCGGCTCCTACAAAATCGACGGCATCGAAACGTCCGAAATGCAGCCCGATGATTTGGCCGGATTGCGCCGCAAACGCTTCGGTTTTATTTTCCAGCGCTACAACCTGCTAAGCTCGCTCAATGCCCGCGACAACGTGGCGCTGCCTTCCGTCTATGCCGGCTTGGATTATGCCGACCGCGTGAAACGCGCCGACAAGCTGCTGGACGATCTCGGTCTTGAAGGCAAAGAAGCCAACAAGCCCAGCGAGCTTTCCGGCGGCCAGCAGCAGCGCGTGAGTATTGCACGCGCACTGATGAACGGCGGCGAAATCATTCTGGCCGACGAGCCCACCGGCGCGCTCGACACCGAAAGCGGCGCCAATGTGATGCAGATTATTCACGATTTGCACGCGCAGGGGCACACCGTGATTTTGGTGACGCACGATCCGGGCATTGCCGCCAACGCCAACCGCGTGATTGAAATCCGCGATGGCGAAATCATTGCCGACAGCAGCAAAAACACCGAAATTCGCCCCAGCAAAGTAAAAAGCATTCAAGAGCAGGTTTCGTGGTCGTTTTACAAAGACCAATTTATGGAATCGTTCCGCATGTCGGTGCAGGCGATTTTGGCACACAAGATGCGCTCGCTGCTGACCATGCTCGGCATTATTATCGGTATCGCTTCGGTGGTGTCGGTGGTGGCGTTAGGGCGCGGCTCACAGGAAAAAATCCTCGAAGACATCAATTCGATGGGCACCAACACCATCAGCATCTATCCCGGCAAAGGCTTCGGCGACCGCCGCTCCAGCCGCATCAAAACGCTGACTGTCGGCGATTCCGACGTTATCGGCAGGCAGAGCTATGTTGAGAGCGCTACACCGATGACTTCCAGTAGCGGCACGCTCACCTATCGCAACACCGATCTTACCGCCCAACTTTACGGCGCGGGCGAGCAATATTTCGATGTGCGCGGGATTAAGTTGGAAGCAGGGCGGTTTTACGATGCCGCCGATGTGAAAGATGCGGCGCAGGTGGTGGTGATTGATGAAAATACCCAAAACCAGCTGTTTCCGCAGGGCACCGATCCTTTGGGTAAAATCATTTTGTTTAAAAAACGGCCTTTGCGCGTTATCGGTGTGACCGAGACCGACAACAGCGGCTTCGGCAGCAGCGACCAATTGCAGATGTGGGCGCCTTACACCACCGTGATGCAGCAGATTACTGGCGAGCGCTACATCAGCTCGATTACGGTGAAAGTGAAAGACGACGTGAGCTCGCAAGTGGCCGAACAAAGCCTGAAAGACTTGCTGATTTCGCGCCACGGCACCGAAGACTTTTTTATGCGCAACACCGACAGCATCAAGCAGACAGTCGAAAGCGCCACCGGCACCATGACGCTGCTGATTTCCAGCATCGCCCTGATTTCGCTGGTGGTGGGCGGCATCGGTGTGATGAATATCATGTTGGTGTCGGTCACCGAGCGCACCAAAGAAATCGGCGTGCGCATGGCGATTGGCGCGCGCCAGCTGAATATCTTGCAGCAGTTTCTGATTGAGGCCGTGTTGATTTGCCTGATTGGCGGCTTGGTGGGCGTGTTGCTGTCTTATTTGATCAGCGTGGTATTCAATATCTTTGTTACCAGCTTTGCTATGTCGTTTTCCGTTGCCTCCATCATCGCGGCGGTGGCCTGCTCGACCATCATCGGCGTGGCGTTCGGCTTTATGCCGGCCAAACGCGCCTCGCAGCTCAATCCGATTGATGCGCTGGCACACGATTAAACATGTAAACATGCGTTCAGACGGCCTTGCTAATATCTGAGGCCGTCTGAAAGATTCAGGAACTGCTATGAAATCCCAACGAATTGTTCAGACGGCCTCAAGTGTGGTCGTGATGGTGGCTTTAAGCGCTTGTGCGGTAAACCACAAAGCCGATCCAAGCCTCACCCTTGCCGCCACCGGCCAAGTGATGAGCGCTACCGATACCGCCGAGCGCTATGACGTTAACGGCGAATGGTGGCAGGTATACCAAAGCAGCCAATTGAATGCCTTGATGGAGCAGGCGCTGGCCAATAATGTGGATTTGCGCCAAGCCGCCATCAATGTCAACAAAGCGCTGTATCAGGCCAACATCCTCGGCGCCAATCTGGTGCCCTCGTTCAACGGTTCGCTCGGCGCAAAGACCGCTAAAAACCTGAAAAGCGGCGGCAGCAGCAACAGCTTCAGCAGCGAGCTCGGCCTGAGTTACGAACTCGACTTGTGGCAGAAGCTCAACGCCCAAGCCGATGCGCAGGTGTGGGAATATCAGGCCACGCAGGAAGATTTGGCCAGCACCCGCCTCACCTTGGTCAACAATGTTGCCGATGCCTATTTCAACATCGCCTATATCAACGAAGCCATCGTGCTCACCGAAAAATCGATTCAGCAATATCAGGAAATCGCCCGCATCGCCGGAGCCAAATACAAATACGGCAAAGTATCGTCGAGCGAGCCCACACAGGCCAATCAATCGCTGCTTTCCGCGCAAAACAGCCTGCTTTCCCTCAAAAGCAGCCGCGACACGCTGGAAGAAACCCTGCGCAACCTGCTCAACCTCAAGCCCGGTGAAGAGATTGCCGCCAACCCTGCTAACTACCGCCTGCTGCCGGCCAAAGGCGTGAATCTTGACGTACCGATTTCCGTGTTGGCCAACCGCCCCGATTTGCGCGCCGCCGAATACCGCCTGCAATCGGCCATGCGCAGCGTGGACGCGCAAAAACGCAGCTGGTATCCGAGCATCACCTTGGGCGCAAGTTTGAGCACGTCGTCGAGCAAAGCGCGTACCATGTTCGACATTCCCTTCTTGGGCGGCTCGGCGCAAATCAACCTGCCGTTTTTAGATTGGCAAACGCTGAAATGGGAAGACAAAACCGCCCAAGCCAATTTCGACAGCGCCCGCCTGAATTTCGAGCAGGCACTCACCACCGCGCTCAACGAAGTCAACAGCAACTACCTGCAATACCAAAGCAGCAGCCAAACGTTGGCCAACCAGCAGCAACGCTACACGCTCGACCAGAAAAACAGCCGTTATTACGAAGCCCGCTACCGCTACGGCAAAAACGAGCTGAAAGACTGGCTCGAAGCGCTCAACAGCGAATACAGCTCGGCGCAAAGCCTGCTCAACCAGCGCTATGAAGTATTGAAGTATGAAAACATGATTTATAAAGCCATGGCCGGGCGCTACACGCCGAAAGTTGCCGATTGAATCCGGAGCGCTTGACGCATTAGTCCGGCAGATGAAATAGCCGTTAATCAAACGCTAGAAATGCCAAAGGCCGTCTGAATGCAATGCGTTCAGACGGCCTTTGTTGTGTGCCGCGCCGCAACAAATAAACCCGCCGCCGCCGCCGCCTTGCTATAATGAAAAGCTGTTTCTTCCACACCTTTTCGCATGGCTCCGCAAACCCACCGCATCAACCACGAACCCGCCTTCCTGCTCACCGCCGCCCCTTGGCGCGAGAGCAGCTTGTGGCTGGAAGTGTTCAGCCGCCGCTACGGCCGCGTGGCTTTGCTTGCCCGCAGCGCGCGCAAGCGGCAGAGCGAATTGCGCGGGGTGTTGGTGCCGTTTGTACCGATGAGCGCTTCGTGGTACGGCACGCAGGAATTGAAAACGCTGCACCGCGCCGAATGGCTGGGCGGCAGGCCGCAGCCGCAGGGAAGGGCGCTGTTCAGCGGCTTGTATGTCAACGAATTGATGCTGAAGCTGACCGCGCGCGAAGACCCGCATCCGGCGCTGTATGACGCTCTAGATGCGGTGATGCAGGCGGTGTGCACCCAATCCAACCACGTTGCCGCCCTGCGCCGCTTCGAGTGGACGCTGCTGACCGAATTGGGGCTCGCCCCCGATTTGCGCTGCGACCAACACGGCGCGGCGGTGGCAGCGGAACAAAATTACTGGCTGCGCCCCGAGCATCCGCTGCTGCCGCTGGCCGAAGCGGCGGGGCTGAATCCCGCCGAAGCCGCAGGCGTGGCCGTGCGCGGCGAAACGGCGCTGCAGCTGGCCGCAGGCGTGTTTGAAGGCGGCGACACCCTGCAGGAAGCCTTGAAAATCACCCGCCTGCTGCTGGATTTCCGTCTGCCGGAGGGGATTAAATCGCGGCAGGTGTTGCAGCAGCTGCAAACTTTTCAGACGGCCTGAGTGATGAGCATCAAAATTTTATACACCGTTGTGTTGCTGGTGATTTCCAATCTGTTTATGAATCTGGCTTGGTATGGCCATCTGAAATTTTTCGGCACGCAAAAACATTCTATTCTGCTGATTATCCTGTTCAGCTGGGGATTGGCGCTGTTTGAGTATATGTTTCAAGTGCCGGCCAACCGCATCGGCTCAGAGGTAACCGGCGGGCCGCTCAATCTGATGCAGCTAAAAATTTTGCAGGAAGTGATTTCGCTCAGCACATTCATGCTGGTGGCGGTATTGCTGTTCAAAAATATGCAGATTACCTACAATCAAATCATCGGCTTTGCGCTGAT
>CAYVIS010000180.1:0-4562 GCA_964451565.1 uncultured Neisseria sp. | reverse complement strand
CGGCTTACTCGCCGCCCTGATACACCAACACCGCCGCCGCCAAATCTTCCGATGCCGCGCCCACTGCTTTATAAACGGTGATTTCCGTATCCGAAGTGCGCCCCGCGTGTTCGCCGCGGCACAAGCCTTGCAAATCCGACAACACCTGTTCGCGCGCAAACACGCCTGCGGCCATCGGCGACAGTAAATCGCCTGCTTTGTCGAGCGCTTCATCGGTATCGACAAACACCGAAGTGTCGGCAAACATCGCATCATCGGTTTCGCGCATATCGGGTTTGAAGCTGCCGATTAAATCAACGTGTGCGCCCGGCTGCACCCATTCGCGCAACACCAGCGGCGCGGTAGCGAGGGTGGCGCAGCTGATGATGTCGCTCTCGCGCACCGCCGTTTCCAAATCCGCCGCCGCTTTTGCCGCAAAGCCCTGCGCGCGCCATTGCTCCGCCAGCGTTTCCGCTTTGGCCGCATCAATGTTCCACACCAATATCTGCGTCAATTGGCGCACCGCCGCATAAGCCGGCGCCAATTCGCGCGCCACATTGCCTGCGCCCACCACCAGCAGCCGCGAAGCGTCTTTGCGCGCCAGATAATCGGCAGCCAGCGCCGAAGCGGCGGCGGTGCGGCGGCAGGTAATCTGGTTGCCGTCGATGACCGCAACGGGCACGCCGTTATTCGCATCAAACAAAGTATAAGTGGAATGCAGCCCCGCCAAACCGTGTTTTTTGCCGTTGTCGGGATAAATAGTGACATGCTTGATGCCCATGAATTTGTTTTTCTGCCAAGCAGGCATCACCAGCAGCGTGGCCGCCGCATCGTCGCTGTCAATCGCATGAATGTGGCGGCGCGGCACGGTGCAGCCGTCGATAAAAATGGCGCGCACAGCATCAATCAAAGCGGGATAAGGCAGGCGCGCGCCGGTGGCGGCGTAATCGAAAATCTTCACGGGCAAACTCCTTTATAAATCAGGTTCAGACGGCCTGATTATACGATACGATATATATTTTCGCATACGAAAATTTAACCGCCAACGTGCTTATGTTAAAATAAACCGATAATCCATCTTAAACCACCACCATGACAAGCGCCCCCCTTTCAGACGGCCTCGGCCAACACGATTTCCTCGCCCGTCAAGTGCACCGCCTGCGCAAACAGGCCGGGCTGACCTTGCAGCAGCTCGGTGAAAAATGCGGCATTTCTGTGTCCACGCTTTCCAAAATCGAAAAAGGCCAACTCTCGCCCACGTATGAAAAAATCGTGGCGCTGGCACGCGGTTTGGAAATCCATGTGTCGGAGCTGTTTCACGAAGAAGGCAGCCACAGCCCCAACGGCCGCCTCGCCGTCACCCGCGCCGGTGAAGCCCGTCAACACACCACCCGCCAATACGACTATCAGGCGCTGTGTGCCGACTTGAGCAACAAACGTTTCATTCCGCTGCTCACCCGCATCAAGGCGCGCAGCATCCGCGAATTTCCGGCGCTGCTGCAACATGAAGGCGAGGAATTTATTTATGTGTTGAGCGGCGAAGTGACCGTCCACACCGATTTCTACCAACCGCTCACGCTGCACCCCGGCGACGCCTGCTATTTCGACAGCACCATGGGACACGCCTGCGTGGCGGGCGCAACCGAGGCGCAAGTGTTGTGGGTGTCGTCGCATTTGGCGGAAAAACAGGATTAAAGCGGCAATAATCTTCAAAAAGGCCGTCTGAAAGCATTTTCACCGTTCAGACGGCCTATCTTTATCGCAGATTGATTGTCAGGCCGTCTGAAAGCGCCGCCGCACAATATCACGTATAATAGAGCCAATTTTTCCCCGACGACCGATTATGACCCCGACCCAACTCAACCACACCGCCGCCGTATTGGCCGATATGCTCACTTTCAAGCAGCCTGCCGACGCGGTGGTGTCTGCCTATTTCCGCCAACACAACAAACTCGGCCGCCAAGACCGCCACGAAATCGCCGAAACCGCCTTTGCCGCGCTGCGCCATTATCAGAAAATCGCCGCCGCGTTGCGCCGTCCGCACGTTCAGGCCAGAAAAGTCGCGCTGGCGGCGCTGGTGCTCGGTCGCAGCGTCAACATCGGCCAAATCGACGACTTGCTCGACGAAGAAGACAAAACCTTTCTCAGCCAGCTCAAAGCGCGCAAAAACGAGTTTTCAGACGGCCTCAACACCGCTGCCGAACTGCCGCAATGGCTGATTGACGTATTGGCCGCCGAACAAAGCGAAACCGACATCCTCGCATTTGGCCGCAGCGTCAACCAACCCGCGCCGCTCGACGTGCGCGTCAACACCCTCAACAGCAAGCGCGACAAAGTGTTGGCGCAATTACAAGCCGAAGGGCTGAACGCCGCCGCCACACCGTATTCGCCGTGGGGCATCCGTTTTCAAGACAAAATCGCCCTCAACAAACACCCGCTGTTTCTCGACGGCACGCTCGAAGTGCAAGACGAAGGCAGCCAATTGCTGGCCTTGCTGGTGGGCGCGAAACGCGGCGAAATCGTGGTCGATTTCTGCGCCGGAGCAGGTGGCAAAACGCTGGCCGTGGCCGCGATGATGGCCAACAAAGGCCGCATCTACGCCTTCGACATCGCCGAAAAACGCCTCGCCAACCTCAAACCGCGCATGACCCGCGCCGGCGTCACCACCATCCATCCGCAGCGCATCGATAACGAGCACGACAGCCGCATCAGCCGCCTGCATGGCAAAGCCGACCGCGTGTTGGTCGATGCGCCCTGCTCCGGCCTCGGCACCCTGCGCCGCAACCCCGATTTGAAATACCGCCAATCGCCGGAAACGCTGGCCAAACTGCAACAGCAGCAGGCGAGCATTCTGGCCGAAGCCGCCAAGCTGGTGAAAGACGGCGGCCGCTTGGTGTATGCCACCTGCAGCGTGTTGCCGCAGGAAAACGAGCAGCAGGTTGAGCGTTTCCTCGCCGCCCATCCCGGCTGGGTGCAACTCGATTGCGCCGAATTGCTGGCCGCCGCCAAAGTGCCGCTCGACACCGGCATCAACCTGCAACTAAACGTGGCGCAACACCAAACCGACGGCTTTTTCGCCGCCGTGTTTGAAAAGCAGGCATAAGCTGTACGAACTATTGCGCATTGCCGCAAACGCCCCTATATTAACCCCCGAAGCAAACCCGATTACCAAAGGATCAACCCCATGAGCATTCAAGAGCAAATCAAAGAAGTTGTCACCACCCACCGCGTGGTATTGTTTATGAAAGGCACCAAACAGTTTCCGCAATGCGGCTTCTCTTCACGCGCGGTGCAGCTGCTGCAAGCGGCAGGCTGCGAAGATTTTGTGACCGTTAATGTGTTAGAAAACGAAGCTGTGCGCCAAGGCATCAAAGAATACAGCGACTGGCCGACCATTCCGCAGCTGTATGTCAACGGCGAATTCGTCGGCGGCTCCGATATTCTGATGGAAATGTATGAAGCGGGCGAGCTGCAAGCGCTGCTGAAAGCCTGATTCCGCCCCATGCCGAAAGCCCTGCCGATAAGCAGGGTTTTTTCGTTGCAGGCCGTCTGAAAGCATTCACAAGCCGCCCTGAAAGCCCTTATAATGTGGCAGATTAATTTTAGGCCGTCTGAAAGAAAGTTTCGCCATGAACATTACCGTTATCGAACACCCGCTGGTCAAACACAAGCTCACGCTGATGCGCGAAGCCGAATGCAGCACCTACAAATTCCGCACCCTCACCAAAGAGCTGGCGCGCCTGATGGCCTACGAAGCCAGCCGCGATTTTGAAACCGAAAACTACATCCTCGACGGCTGGTGCGGCGAAATCGAAGGCCAACGCATCAAAGGCAAAACCCTCACCGTGGTGCCGATTCTGCGTGCCGGTTTGGGCATGCTCGACGGCGTGCTCGACCTGATTCCCACCGCCAAAATCAGCGTGGTCGGCCTGCAACGCGATGAAGAAACCCTGCAGCCAGTATCTTATTTTGAAAAACTGGTCGACAGCATGGAAGAGCGCCCCGCCCTGATTATCGACCCCATGCTCGCCACCGGCGGCTCTATGGTTGCCACCATCGACCTGCTGAAAAGCAAAGGCTGCCGCAACATCAAAGCCTTGGTTTTGGTGGCCGCACCCGAAGGTGTGAAATTGGTGAATGATGCCCACCCCGATGTCACCATCTACACCGCCGCACTCGACAGCCACCTCGACGAACACGGCTACATCATCCCCGGCCTCGGCGACGCGGGCGACAAGATTTTCGGTACCCGCTGATTCTGCAGCACAATAGGCCGTCTGAACGTGATAATACTTTCAGACGGCCAGCCTTTTTCATGCACTATATCAAAATGCAAAGGACACCCCATGAGCTTCCAAGACAACCTCGCCGCCATGCCCGCCATCGACCACTTGAGCGGCCTCAACGTCTGCGCCGCCGACGGCAGCGTGTTGCACCACATCCCCGCCGCCCCCGGCAAACTCGGCTCGCTCAAACTCTACCATGCCTTAGCGGTTGAATTCGGCGGTACACTCAACGCTGAAGCCGCCGCACGCGGTTTGGCGCTGTTTGCCGAACACGTTGCCGATGCCGAAGCCAACCCC
>CAYVIS010000179.1:0-4571 GCA_964451565.1 uncultured Neisseria sp. | reverse complement strand
CCACGGCTTGGGCATAAGTGGTGTGCACGCGGCCGGTGGCGGGGTTGATCATTTCGGGCAGCTTGTCGGTGTAAGTGGATTTGAGTTTGGCCAGGCTGCGGTTTTGTAGGATGATGTTGGGCAGCGGGTAATCGGGCGCGAGGGTTTCGAGCACGGCTTCGTTGGTGGAAACGCCGCCGGAAGCGGTTTTTTTCAAGCCTTTGGTGGGGATGCCCATTTTGCCGAACAGGATTTCCTGCAATTGTTTGGGCGAATTGAGGTTGAAGGGCTGGCCGGCGATTTCATACGCCTGCTGCTCCAGCTGAATCAACTCGCTGCCGAGCTCGTGGCTTTGCTGCGCCAATTCCTGCTTGCTGATGAGCACGCCGTTGCGCTCCATAACAAACAACACTTCGGCCACGGGCAGCTCGAGGTTTTGATACATCTCAAGCTGTTTGGCATCCATTTTGGCTTTCAGGCAGGCTTCGATGCGCAGGGCGAAATCGGCGTCTTGGGCGGCGTATTCGGTGGCCTGCTCGATGGCCACGTCGGCAAACGAAATCTGTTTGGCGCCTTTGCCGCACAGGGATTCATAAGTGATGGTGGGCAGGCCGAGCCAGCGTTCGGCCAATTCGTCCAGCCCGTGCCCCAAATGGCTTTCCACGATATACGAGGCAAGCATGGCATCGCCGCTGATGCCGTTGAGTTTGATGCCGTAGTTGTACAACACATGCTCGTCGTATTTGAGGTTTTGGCCGATTTTTTTCAGACGGCCTGATTCGAGATAAGGCTTCAGACGGCCTAATACGTCATGCAAATCAAGCTGTTCGGGCGTGGCGGTGGGCGTGTGGCCGACTGGGATATACACCGCTTCGCCGGGCGCAAACGCGATGCTGATGCCGACCAATTGCGCCTGCATGGCATCGAGGCTGGTGGTTTCGGTGTCGAGGCCGATGGCTTCTGCGGCATCGAGTTTGGCCAGCAATTCGGCGAACGCGGCTTCGGTGGTGATGGCGCGGTAATCAAGCGTGGCGGGGACGGGGGCAATTTCAGGCGCGGCGGCAACGGGTTCGGCAACAGGCGCTGCGGCGGCAGGCACAGCAGCAGCAAACAAATCGCCGCCTTGGCCGTTGCCGTTACCGATTTGCGCTTCGGCTTCTTTCAGCCACGAGCGGAAGCCCAGCGTTTTGAAGTGTTCGGCCAGCGCCGACCATTGCGGCGTGCGCCGGTGCAGGCTCTGCATGCCTTCGGGCAGCTCCTGCTGCAAATCGACGTCGGTTTTGATGGTAATCAGTTGGTAAGACAGCGGCAGATGCGCCAGCGCGGCTTGCAGGTTTTCGCCCACTTTGCCTTTGATGTCGGCGGCGTGCGCCATCACATTGGCGAGCGTGCCGTATTCGGCCAGCCATTTGACGGCGGTTTTGGGGCCGCATTTTTCCACGCCGGGCACGTTGTCGACTTTGTCGCCGATTAAGGCCAGATAGTCGATAATCTGCTCGGGGCGCACGCCGAATTTGTTCACCACGCCTTCGATGTCGAGCGTTTCGTTGCTCATGGTGTTGACCAGCATGATGCGCTCGTTGACCAATTGCGCCATGTCTTTATCGCCGGTGGACACCACCACTTTCATCCCCGCTTCGTCGGCCTGCCGCGCCAGCGTGCCAATCACGTCATCGGCTTCCACGTCGGCCACTTTCAACACCGGCCAGCCCATCAGCGCCACCAGTTCGGGCAGCATATCGGCCTGCGGACGCAAATCGTCGGGCATCGGCGGGCGCGTGGCTTTATAGTCGGCAAACAATTCGTGGCGGAAATTGGTGCCCTTGGCATCAAACACGCAGGCGCAATAATCGTGCGGCACTTCGGCGCGCAGGCGGCGCAGCATATTGAGCACGCCGTACACCGCATTGGTGGGCGTGCCGTCGGGCGCCGACAGATGGGTCATGGCGTAAAACGCGCGGTAGAGATAAGAAGAGCCGTCGACTAAAAGCAGGGTGTTCATGGGCGGAGTACCGTAAAATTAAGCAATACCGCCATTATATAGGAAGCGCCGCCCGTGCGTGCCATTGCTGCCTGCGGACGACGTTGTGATAACCGCCGTCTGAAAAGCCCGTGTGTTCAGACGGCCTCACCGCTCATACAATAGGCCGTCTGAATGCCGGAACACATTCAGACGGCCTTTATGCGCACCCGCCTTTATTCCTGATCGAGCGTGTCCAAGCCCAAGCGCATCCAGTCGAGCGCCATTTGGTGGTGCACCTGCATCGCTTCCCACAGCGTGTCTTCATCGAGAATGGAAAACGTGCTGCCGGTGTCGAGCGCCACATCGGGGTTTTCGCGGTCGGCATACCATTGTTCGCTGCCGTAATATCCGCTCAATTCGGCCAGAATATCGTCGGCCTGCTGCCATTGCTGTTGCGCGGTTTCCAAGGCTTCGCGCAAGGCTTCCCAGCGGGCGTATTGGTTTTGCAGGTGTTGCGGATCGTATTGTTGCATAACAGGCTCCTTGATGGATTCGGTGGGTTTCAGACGGCCTCGCCAGTTTAAGGCAAACAGATGAAGCTTATTCGACAAACCGATGTTTCCGCACAGTTTTTACTTATCTTTCCACAGCTCACAACCAAGGCCGTCTGAAACGCTTTTTCAGACGGACTTGGCTTTTATAGTGGATTAGATTTGAATCAGGACAAGGCGAGCCAACGCTGTACTGGTTCAAATCTAATCCACTATATATCCGCTCAATGTACCCAACGCGCGTGCAGCCTGCGGGTAGCGGCATCGAGCAGCCAGCCCAGCGCGCCGATCAGCACAATCGCGGCCATCAGCTCGGAATAGGCGAGGCGGTCGCGGGTGTCGAGAATAAAGTAGCCCAAACCTTCGTTGACGCCGAGCATTTCGCAGGGCACGAGCACAATCCACACCACGCCGATGGCAAGCCGCAAGCCGGTGAGGATGTGGCCGAACACAGCAGGCAGCATGATTTTAAACAGCATTTCGCGGCGGGTGGCGGCGAGCGAATGCCCCAGCTGCAGCCATTGTTTGTCGATGGATTTCACGCCCGTGGCGGTGTTGAGCAGAATCGGCCACACGGCGGCAAAGGCGAGCAGGAAGTAAATCGGGGCGTCGCCGATGCCGAGCAGCATCACCACCACCGGCATCCACGACAGCGGCGAAATCATGCGCAGAAATTGAAACGAGGTGCCGGTGAGCTTTTCCGCCAGCGCCGATTGGCCGACCAGCAAACCGAGCGGCACGCCGAACGCCAGTGCCCACAACAACCCCACCGCCACGCGCTTGAGGCTGGCGAGGATGTGGCCGGTGAGCTGGTTGGCGGCGAGCAAGTCCCACAGGCTTTGGAAGGTGGGCAGCGGCGCCAGCATATTGGCCAGCGGCATGGTTTGCGCCAGCAGCTGCGCGCCGAGTTGCCAGACAATCAGCAGAATCAGCAATCCAGCGGCGCTGAGCAGCGGGGTTTTGAACGATGGGTGCATGAGGGTTTCCTTGGTGTTTTTGTTTTGTTGGTTTTTTAAGCAGGCCGTTTGAAAGGGGGTGTAGGGGGTTCAGACGGCTTGGTTGTTTGGTTTTTTTGTTGTAAGGGGATAATGTAAGTTAAGTGGAAGCAAACCTGGCGGTTTGCCACCCTCACCCCCGTATCAAGTACGGGGCAGGCTCTAGCCCTCTCCCTGAGGGAGAGGGGATTAGGTTACAGGCCGTCTGAAAGATTATTATTACCCAAATATACTTTCTCAATCGAATGATAACGAGCCTGCGTAGGATGGGTGTAAGCCCATCATTTCAAACACTTACAACAGTTTTGATGGGTTTACACCCATCCTACGCCTCGCTCAAAAATAAGGTGATAACTAATCGAGGCCGTCTGAAACGTTGCAAATCTCAGTAACCTAGTTCCCTCTCCCTCAGGGAGAGGGCTAGAGCCTGCCCCGTACTTGATACGGGGGTGAGGGTGGCAAACCGCAAGGTTTGCTTTCAGACGGCCTGCCATCCGCCTCACACCACAATCGTTTCTTCCCGCGTCCAACCGTTCAAACCAAACAACTGCTGATAGCCGCCTTGTTCCACCGCCTGTTTCACAAAACGGTCGTCCACCAAATCCCGCGCGGCAAAGGCGGGGCTGAGTTGGTCGAGGAAGCGGTTGACGCCGGCGATATGGGTTTCTTTCAGCATTTCCACCAGTTTTTCGGTGTAAGACGGATAGGGATAGGGCTGGAAATCGATGCGGTTTTGCCGCCATTCGGGATGGCGGATAATGCCGCTTTCGGTGTAGCGTGCCCAAGCATCTGCGGCGGGGGCGAGCACGTTTTGCAACACGGCGTCTTCGTGCGGGGTGTATTTGTTGCCGCCCTGTTTCGACAGCATCAGCGCGGTGTCGGCGCGGTGGCCGGCGGCGTAGGCTTGGCCTTCCACCAGCGCGTTGACCACGTTTTGCACCCATTCGGGGCGGCGGTTGATGTCGTGCTCCTGCATCAGCGTCACGCAGCAGGCATGGTCGCGCCACACGTCGCCGGAAAAGCGCAATACTTTGCCCACGCCTTTGGCTTCGGCCACGGCGTTGAACGGCTCGGCCACGATAA
>CAYVIS010000178.1:0-4585 GCA_964451565.1 uncultured Neisseria sp. | reverse complement strand
ATGAAGCCGACCGCATGCTCGACATGGGCTTTATCGACGACATCGAAACCATCGTTGCCGCCACGCCCGAAGCGCGCCAAACTCTGCTCTTCTCCGCCACTTGGGACGGCGCCATCGGCAAACTCGCCCGCAAACTCACCAAAAACCCCGAAGTGGTAGAAGTCGAGCGCGTGGACGATCAAGGCAAAATCGAAGAACAGCTTTTGTATTGCGACGACAAAAACCACAAAAACCGCCTGCTCGACCACATCTTGCGCGATGCCAATATCGACCAAGCCGTGATTTTCACCTCGACCAAAGTGATGAGCGAGCAGCTCGCCGACGAGCTTTACGAAAAAGGCTTTTCCGCCAACTGCCTGCACGGCGACATGCCGCAAGGCTGGCGTAACCGCACCCTGATGGACTTGCGTAAAGGCCGCATCAAAATCCTCGTTGCCACCGACGTGGCCGCCCGCGGCATCGACGTCCCCACCATCACCCACGTCATCAACTACGACCTGCCCAAACAGGCAGAAGATTATGTACACCGCATCGGCCGCACCGGTCGCGCAGGCCGCACCGGCTTGGCCATCACCTTTGCCGAAGTGAACGAATACATGAAAGTGCACAAAATCGAGCGCTACATCGACCGCAAACTGCCCGAAATGACCATCGAAGGCATGGAACCGACCCGCAAACGCGGCAAAGGCGGCGCCGGCAAGCCCAAAGGCAAAAGCTGGGGCGGCAAGGGTGGCTACGGCGACCGTAAATTCGGTGATAAAAAGCCCGGCGAGAAAAAATACGGCAGCGGCAAGCCGCGCGGCGAAGGCGGCTTCGGCGGCAAACCGCGTGGCGAAGGCGGTTTCCAAGGCAAGAAAAAACCGGCCGGACAAGGCGGCTTCAGCAAGCCTGCCCGCAGCGCGAGAAGAGGCTGATTAAGCCGATTAAGCATCAAAAACGCCGTCTGAACCTTTCAGACGGCGTTTTTTAATGGGCCGCATCGACGGATAAGGATTGAATCAATAGGTAAAATCACAACAACGTAACTATTAATTAATCCGAGGCCGTCTGAAACAGTTGCTCAGAATCGGTAGCCGGTGCAACTGTCTGGCTTTACCGCATCTTTTCTATCATCCCACAGCGTCTGCTGCTCATCCGCACACATTCATCCCGCCATCTGTTCAGACGGCTTAAAATCAAGTCTGCGCAAAACACGCTTCCTATTCAAAACAAATAATTAATTTATTGAGACTTTTGCAAAATACATTTCCCCCTGAAAACAGCCCATAAACCCGTCATTCCGGCGCAGGCCGGAATCCAACTACCGAAATTCAGCTTTTTTATTTTAAAGCAGCTTCAAGCGGAAAATAGATTCCGGCCTGCGCCGGAATGACGGAATTGAGTCATTTGGCGATGATTCATATAGCAATTTTGCAAAGGCCTCTTATTGCAAGTTGCACAAGCACTTTTAGCGGATTCAGATGATTTCCCTGTGATACGGCTATATCTTGCAAAATCCCGATATAAAAACTGCAGGCCGTCTGAACCCTTTCAGACGGCCTGCAGCCAATCATATTCAATCAAACGGTTTTTTCTGCCAATAAGGCCGCCACGTTTTCAGACGGCCTTGCCGCACTTCGCCGCCGCCCAGCTCAAACCACAACGCGCCGTGCAAATCGGTGCGCAACAGCTGCCCCTGATGCGCGGCCACGCAGTTTTGCACGGCGGGCGCGGGATGGTTGTAGGCATTGGCGTAGCCGCTGGAAGCCACGGCATAGCGCGGCGACACCGCATTGAGAAACGTACCCGCCGAAGAAGAGCCGCTGCCGTGGTGGCCGAGCAGCAACACTTGGCTGTGCAGGCTGTCGCCGTAACGCGCCACCAACGCGCGTTCGCCTGCCTGCCCCAAATCGCCACTCAGCAGCAGCGCCGTTTCCCCCGCGACCACACGCAAAACACAGCTTTGGTCGTTATCATGCGCACTGGCGAAAGTTTCAGACGGCCTCAAAAATTCAAAATGCACGCCGTCCCACTGCCAGCTGTGTTCCGCACACAACCGCGCCTGCGGATAAAATTCGGGCTGTCCCGCCCACAGCACACGCGGTTTTTTCGCCGCTGTCACCGCTGCAAAACCGCCGTCGTGGTCGGCATCCTGATGCGACAACACCAGCGCGTCCAAACGCCGTAGCCCCGCCGCATTCAGCCCCGGCAACAACGCCATATTCGCCGCTGCATCGGTGCCGGTGTCAAACAGCAGCGTGTGTTGCGCCGTTTGCAGCGACACCGCCAAACCCTGCCCCACATCCCACACCACCGCTTTCAGACGGCCTTCGGCAACGGGTGGCGGCCGATATGCCACAAACCCCGCCAATATCATGCAGGCCAACGGTTTCAAACCCAAACCGCGCGGCAGCAGCAAAAGCAACACCGCCGCCAACGCCAACAACACCAGCGGCCACGGCGCCGCCGCCAGCGCGTATTCCGGCGCATGGGCGGCCAACCACACCAGCGCGCGCAAAGTGTATTCGCCCGCCGCAGCCGCCAGCCATTGCAACGGCGGCCACGGCAGCAGCGAAGCCAGCAGCGCCAACGGCACCAGCAGCCACGAAAACCACGGAATCGCCAGCGCATTCACCAACGGGCTGATCAGCGGCAGCGAAGCAAACAACACCCCCAGCGCCACCACCGACAACAGCGTTACCGCCCATTGCCCCTGCACCGCCAAACGCCAGCCGCGCGCTCCCTCATGTTGCCGCCCGAACGACACCCACAACAGCGCCGCCACCAAACCGAATGACAGCCAAAAACCCGCCCCCAACACCGCCGTCGGCGTCATCAGCAACACCAGTGCCAACGCCTGCCACCAGCCGCGCCACGCCGACGCGCCGTTGCCGCGCCACCACGCCCAAGCCAGCGCCAACAGCATCAACACGCTGCGCTGGGTCGGCACCGAAAACCCCGCCAGCCCCGCATACAGCAAACCCGCCGCCACACCCGCCGCCAACATCCACGCCCGCGGCCGCGACGGCGTATAAGGCACCAAGCGCAACAGCCGCCCCATCAGCCAACCCGCCATCAGCGCCACCATCCCCACATGCAGCCCCGAAATGCTCACCAAATGGTTCACCCCCAAAGGCCGGAACGCCTGCCACGCCGCTGCGCTCAACGCCCCCTGTTCGCCGATACTCAGCGCCCGCATCAAACCGAGGCCGTCTGAAAGCGCGTACCCCCGCATATCCAGCGCCTGCCAACGGCGGCTGATGCTGTCACGCACACGCAACAGCATCCGCCGTTCAGACGGCCTCGCCTCACGCAACTTGCCCAACGTGCCCATGCCGTCCAGCCCGTTGGCCAGTGCCCACGCCTCACGGTTAAACCCCGCCGGATTCACCTCACCCACCGGCGGCCGCACCCGCGCCTCCACCCGCCAAACGCTGCCCACCGGCCATTCGCGCAACTGATAATCAGACAGCAGCAAACGGTAACGCCGCCCCGCATCGTCCGCCGCATCCGCCACAAAGCGCACCCGCCGCTCATCCCGCTGCGGCAAATCCGCCACCGTCAGCGTCAACCCCACCCCGCGCGCCGCCTGCAACGGCCACTGCCCCGCCAACGCCGCCTGCGTGCGCCACACCCCGTAAGCCATCCCCGCCAGCAGCGCACACAGCAGCAACAGCGGCCGAAAACGCCAAGCCGCCGCCAACAGCAACGCCCACACCGCCAGCACCGCGCCCCAAGGCGGCAGCGCAGGCAGCGCAAACGATGCCGCCACACCCAACGACCACAACGGCAAGAGATAAGACACACGCACAGTTAGTCCGAATTGATAATTATCACGCGGATAATCGTAGCATTGAAACAGTTGTTTCGCATAATTTTTGTGGTGGTGTTAGGGGTGGATAATAAAGAAATTTGGGTTGATGATTTTACAGGCAGCAGGATGAAAACAAGCCTTGCGGCTTGCCCAAACCCCACCACAACAAATCTACCAAGCAAACACTACGGTTTCAGACGGCCTCAGGTATAATGGCCGTCTGAAAACTTTTTAAAGCATCATCATGGCCAATCAACGTCTGATTTACGGCTTCCACGCCGTCAATGCCCGCCTGTGGCAAAACCCGAAAAGCATTACCGAACTCTATATCCAAGAGGGCAAAAACGATGCGCGCACCCGCGATGTATTGGAAAAAGCCGTCACCGAAAACGTGCGCCTGCATTTTGCCGATGCGGCGCGGCTCGACAGCATCAGCAAAGGCGCGCGCCATCAGGGTGTGGTAGGCTTTATTGATGCCTCGAAAAACCATGTGCATCTGGAAGACGTGTTGGAAAACCTGAGCGAGCCGGCGCTGCTGCTGGTGCTCGACGGCATCACCGACCCGCACAACCTCGGTGCCTGTCTGCGTACTGCCGATGCCATGGGCGTGCACGCGGTGATTGCGCCGAAAGACAAAAGCGCGGGGCTGAACGCAACGGTGAGCAAAGTGGCCTGCGGTGCGGCGGAAACCGTGCCCTACATCACTGTTACCAACCTCGCCCGCACCCTGCGCGAGTTGAAAGAATACGGCATCTGGATTGTCGGCACCGATATGGGCGGCGATGCGGATTT
>CAYVIS010000177.1:0-4616 GCA_964451565.1 uncultured Neisseria sp. | reverse complement strand
TCGCGCGGCAACCGCTACGAAGTGGGCTACCGCCTGTATAAAGTGGGCAATGTGTATAAAATCTACGATATCCGCGTGGATGGCGCGAGCTTGGTTACGGTGTACCGCAACCAGTTTAACGAGCTGATTAAGCAGCAGGGCATTGACGGCACGATTGCTACGGTGCGCGCCCGCGGCTTGAAAAAAGTGGATTGAGTTGAGTGGGCATTTGGCCGCTGCTTCTGCCGGGTGCAGGCGCGGCGGCTTTTGCTTATGTCGACCAAATATCGAATGGTAAATAAATTAACTATATCTTTGTTTTAATAGAATAAAATATAAAGTTGAGGCCGTCTGAAAGCATTCAGACGGCCTTTTAATTTTGATGGAAATCAAAATCTTGTCAGGATAATGAAATTTAAATGTCAAAGCTGCTTGACCTGATGACGTAAACTAAATACGATTACATACACAAAAATTAAAAAAATTTTATAGATTTTAAAAAATAAGCAGGCTTTTAAAAAGCGCTTTTTTTCGGCCACTTTTTGACATCGGTGTCATTTGTGTTGAAAATGATTAAGAGCGTGACGGATTGGATTTGGGGATCCTGCGCTGCAGGTATTAACTGACTGAATTTAAACCCTTCTTTGCGGTTGGCGGCTCTCTTGATTTGAAGGCCGCCGCCGTTTATTCGGAGATACTTTTATGCAAATCAAAAAAACCTTGCCTTTCTTGGTAGCAGCGCTGTTTGCAGCGCCTGCTTGGGCGGAAAACACGGCTGCTGCGTTGGCGACCACCGATGATTACGTCAATGCCACCGATGACCGCGTGGAAGAAGGCAAAAGCTTTTTCGACGACCGTTTCAAAATCAGCGGCACCATCCGCGCGCGCGTCGACAGCGGCGATATCAACAGCTCGTATGCAGGCGAGGCCAATCAGGATCGCGACACGGCCAGCCATCTGAACGCGGATTTGTGGCTTTCCGCACGCATCTACAACGACTGGCGCGCGGTGATGCAGATTGAGCCGCAGATGAATCTGGAAACCGGCAAAATGAACGGCGACCACGATATTCCGATGAACAAGCTGTTTGTTGAAGGCACGGTATACGACAAGGTGAAAGCCCGCATCGGTAAATACGGCGCGTTTTCGTCCTACGGCCGCGTGTTGGATAATGAAGTGACCGGCGCGGAGCTGTTTTTTGATTACAAATATCCGACCAAAGTCGGCGTGGCGCGCGTGACCAAACATCTCAACGACAACCCGTGGGGCGCGGAAGTGCGCCGTGAGCCCATCGCTTATGCGCAAACCGTGGTGCCGGTGGCCGATAATGTGAATATCGCGGGCACAGTGGCTTATCTGAAAGACGTGAAACGCGGCGACAAGCCCGCCAAAGATGCGGTGTTCGGCGAAATCGGCTTGGATGTGAAATTGAGCGACGATTGGCGCTGGATGGCTGCGTATAGCCGCTCGAATATCGACAATGTTCGCGATAGCGCCGGACGCAAAGCCTCGCCGGACGGTGTGTTTACCGAAGTGAAATTCAAAGATGCGGATTGGAAAGTGCGCAATTCTTACGACGTGTTCTTCAACCTGCGCCGTGTCGGCGCCATGTCGGGTATTTCTTCAGTCAACGATTACAGCAAAAACGTGCAGGGCGCGCAATTGGGCGTGGATTATATGCTGTGGAAAGACCTGAAGCTGCAAACGTCTTATCTGCACGGCAAACAGGTGAACGCAACCGTGGGCAACAAACGTCAAGACGTAAACGTGTTCCGCGCGCAATTGGAATACGCGTTTTAAGCGGATGTTGGATTGTTTGAAAAAGGCCGTCTGAAACTTTAGTTTCAGACGGCCTTTCGTTCAGACGGCCTGAGGTTTTGCAAAATACATTTTCCCCAGAAAATAACCAATAACCCCGTCATTCCGGCGCAGGCCGGAATCCATCTGCCGAAATTCAGTTTGTTGATTTCAAATTAGTTTTATGCGAAGAGTGGATTCCGGCCTGCGCCGGAATGACGAAGCGGAATAGCTTTTCGGTAATGCAATAGCAATCTTGCAAAGGCCTCAGCTTACGGCTTCACAGTTTGACCGTTGATTTTGATGCCGGTCAGTTTCAAATCATAATTCTTGCCGTCGTCGCTGTAGCTGATTTGGGCGGGGATGTTGCCGAATGCCGGGGCGAAGGCGTAGGTGACGGTGTCGTCGCCGCTTGATTATGTATACAAATTAATTATATTGCTTTTGTTGCTATTCATATTTACAACCACATGTCATTAAAATGGTAATTATAAAATAAGGGAGCGCTAAGTTGGTTTCTATTAATCAAACCCTGCAATTTTTGCAGGAATTTTATCGTCAAATGGAGGAAGACAGGGCAGAACGGCGCAAAACAGAGCGATTTGATGCCAACCGTTTCAACCCTTTCCGCTTCTTTTCAACCAATGAAAATGCCTTATCCGCGGTGTTGGCATTTTTGCTGAATCCGAACGAAAGCCACGGTCAAGGCGATTTGCTGCTGAATGCTTTTTTAAAAATGCTGAATCTGCATGAATTTCTAGGCTATCAAACGGTAGAGGTGACGACTGAAAAAATTCTTCGGAACAACCGTCGTCACGATGTGGTGTTGGTCGGAAAAATTGGGCAAGAGATAAAGTGGATTTTGTCTATTGAAAATAAACTGCAAGGTGCGGATGATCAGCATGGGCAGATGGGAGATTATTTAACGGATTTGCAGACTTTTAGAACACCTTCCGTTCCTTACTGTTTGATTTACTTGCCTGCATTTGAAAGGATGCCGTCTGAAAAATCTATTCCGACGGCTCATTGGCAAAAAGAGATGAAGGGTAACAAGGCAAAAGTGCTGCATGCGGAAAGCCTAATTAAATGGCTGGATGAAGCGCCGATTTTTGCAGAAAAAATCAAGCAGTTTACTGCTTATTTTCAAGATTTTTTGAGGGAAGAGATTATGGGGTCGAATGTGGAAAATAATGAACTTGAATTGGTGACAGATATTATTAAAAATCCGCAGCATTTAGAGGCTGCATTGAATGTAATTGCTGCTCAAAATACTTTATATAATCAGCTGATTGAAGAGCTAAAACGACAATTGCAAGAGAAATGTGATGCGGCTTTTCCTATGTTAAAAAATAAGGGTTGGGTTATCGATGAGGCCAAATCTTATACAGAACTTTATATGTATTTGGGATACGGGTTGACGCTGAATGAAATTGTTGAATTAGGCGTGGGTATAGAATTCGGAAAACGTTATTTTCATAATTGTTATTATGGTGCTTTTGCTCCAGATGACGCACCTTGGGAGAATATTGATAAGGTACAAAGCAGGCTGGTTGAATTGGTTAATTTAAAACAATATAAACAGAGTGCCACATGGAATGCCTAGCAATATTTTGAAGGTAACCTCAAAGATTGGGATGCTTCAACTTGGTTGATGCTGAAAAATCAGCACAACAGCTTGGCTGACCAAATATTTGAAAAATGGAAACCGCTTTTAGAAGTTTTTGAAGATGTGGAATCTGGAAAATTGATTTAAGTCTGTATTAAGGCAGATAAAAAAGCCGTCTGAAACATTCAGACGGCTTTTGGTTTGCCTGTATTGAGATTTAAGCAGCATAGTTTGCCAAGCAGCTTACGGCTTCACAGTTTGACCGTTGATTTTGATGCCGGTCAGTTTCAAATCATAATTCTTGCCGTCGTCGCTGTAGCTGATTTGGGCGGGGATATTGCCGAATGCGGGGGCGAAGGCGTAGGTGACGGTGTCGTCGCCGCGGCGGATGCGGTAGCGGTTGACTTCGGTGCGACCGCCTGCAACGCTGAATTGGCTGCTGCCGACGCGGTTGAGGCCGCCGACGTTATACAGCTTTTTGCCGTTGGTGATTTTCAGGCCGCCGGGGAGTTTGGCATCGTTGGCGGCCAGCTGCCAGGCGAGGGTAAACAAATCCATGGTCGGGCCGGATACTTTTTCGCTTTTTTGTTCGCCTGCTCTGCCGTAGGTGACGTTGCCGCCGCTGAATTTGGCTTCGGCATAGGTTTTGCCGCCGCGGATGTCTTTATAGTAGCTCGGGCGCAGGGTGTTGCCGGAAATGGTGCCGCCTGATTCGAAGCGGATGCGGTAGAGCGGCACTTTGATGTTGGAAACGATTTTGTAGCTGTTGCCGTTGCGGGTGAAGGTCATGGTGGCGGGGATGCCGTAGCTGCCGGAATATTGCAGCTCTGCCGATTGGGGCAGGTCGGCGGCAAAAGCGGGGGCGGCCAGCGCGGCGGCTGCGGCGATAATGGCGGCATGCAGAATATTTTTGTTCATAAACAGCTCCTTATTTAGGCCAGCAGCTCGGATGCGCTGGCTTGGTGTTCGGCGTTGATGACGCGGTTGCCTTCGATTTTCAGACGGCCTGCCACAAAATCGGCAACGGCGCGCGGGAATAATTGGTGCTCTACGTTTAATACGCGTGCGGCGACATCGTCGGCGTTGTCATCGTCCAATACCGGCACCACGCCTTGGGCGATGATGGGGCCGCAGTCTAATTCGGGGGTGACGAAATGGATGGTGCAGCCGGCGATGCGGCAGCCTGCGTTGAGCGCGCGCTCGTGGGTGTGCAGGCCGGTGAAGGCGGGCAGCA
>CAYVIS010000176.1:0-4620 GCA_964451565.1 uncultured Neisseria sp. | reverse complement strand
TGCGCTTTTTCCAGCTTGCTGCCGGCGGCTTCACCCGCCACCACATAATCGGTTTTTTTCGACACGCTGCCCGACACCTTGCCGCCCGCCGCCTCAATCAGCGCCTGCGCCTCGTCGCGCTTGAGCGTGGGCAGCGTGCCGGTGAGCACAAAGGTTTTGCCTGCAACGGCATGATTGAGGCCGTCTGAAAGCGTATTTTCTTTTTCAGACGGCATCTCGTCCAAAAAGCGCTGCATCGTTTGCAATAAAGCGCGGTTGGCTGCTTGCGCACACCATTGCTGCCAATCGGCGTTGAGCGCTTTATCGTACAGCAAGCCGTCGATGCTTTGTCCGGCCAAATCCCACAAGGCCTGCGCACGGGTTTCGGTGAGTTTGAAATCAGGCAGGCGCGCCAGCCAGCGCTGCGGCTGCAAATAATCGGCCAGCGGCAACGTAACCGCCTGCGTTTTCGGTTGCACGCCTGCGGCCAGCAATTCGTCTATCATCGCCGCCTGCTCGGAGTTGGCGAAGAAATGCGCCGCCGATTGCGCCACCACGCTGCCGATGTCGGGCAAACAGGCCAGCAGCGGCTCGGGGGCTTGGCGTACTTTATCGAGCGAACCGAACGCCTGCGCCAACACTTTGGCGGTGCGCTCGCCGACATGGCGGATGCCGAGTGCGAACAGAAAGCGCGCCAAATCGGGCTGTTTGCTCGCTTCGATGCCGGCCAAAATATTTTCCGCCCATTTGGTCGGCGACTGTTTTTTGAGGCCGTCTGAAAGCGCTTCCGCTTCTTCTTTATCGGCGGCGTTGTCTTTCATCTGCTGCAACAGCGGCACGCTCAAACGGTATAAATCGGCGAAATGGTGCACCAAATCCTGCGCCACCAGCGCTTCAATCTGGCGCTGCCCCAAGCCGTCGATGTCCATCGCTTTGCGTGAGGCGAAATGAATCAAGCCCTGCGCCCGTTGCGCTTTGCACAACATGCCGCCGCTGCAGCGCGCCACCGCTTCACCCGCTTCGCGCTCGATGGCGCTGCCGCAAATCGGGCAGGCGGTAGGCAGGCGGTATTGCGGATGCAGCGGCGTTTGCGCGCGTTCAGACGGCCTTTGTTCGGCTTCGCTTTCCACCGCGCCGAACAAATCGTTTTGCATACCCTCCTGCAGGCCGTCTGAAAGTGTGGCGGCCTGCATCGGCCGGCGCTCGAACACCACCCGCACTACTTCGGGAATCACGTCACCCGCGCGGCGCACCACCACGGTATCGCCGATGCGCACGTCTTTGCGCTGGGTTTCGCCCTCGTTGTGCAGCGTGGCGTTGGTGACGGTCACGCCGCCGACCGACACCGGCTGTAAACGCGCCACCGGTGTCACCGCGCCGGTGCGCCCCACCTGCACGTCAATCGCTTCCACGATGGTGAGCGCCTCTTCGGCGGGGAATTTGTGTGCAATCGCCCAACGCGGCGCGCGCGCGATAAAGCCGAGCGCTTGCTGCTGCGCCAAGCTGTCGACCTTTACCACCATGCCGTCGATTTCATACGGCAACTCGGGGCGTTTGCGCGACATTTGTTCGTAAAACGCCAATACTTCGCCGATGCTGCCGAAGCAGCCGTAGTTGCCGTGTGGCAGGCTGAAACCGAGTTCGCACAAAAGCGCCAATTCCTGCATGTGCGTTTCACACGCAAACCCGCCCTGCTGCTGCGCGATGCCGTAGGCGAAAAAGTGCAGACGGCGTTTGGCGGTGATGCGCGAATCAAGCTGGCGCAGGCTGCCTGCCGCGGCGTTGCGCGGGTTGGCAAACATTTTCTGCCCCTCGGCCTGCTGGCGCGCGTTGAGGGCGGCAAAATCGGCTTTCAACATCAACACTTCGCCGCGCACTTCCAACGTTTGCGGCACATCGCCGCCGTGCAGCCGCAGCGGAATGCTGGCGATGGTGCGCACATTGTCGGTAACGTCTTCGCCGCTGCTGCCGTCGCCGCGCGTGGCCGCCTGCACCAACACGCCGTCGCGGTAGAGCAGGCTGATGGCCAGGCCGTCGAATTTCGGCTCAATCACATATTCGGGATGTTCGCCGCCCAAGCCGCTGCGCACACGCTCGTCAAAGGCATACATTTCGCTGTGGTCGAACACGCCCTGCTCATCTTGCGGCGAAAACGCATTGCTGAGCGAGAGCATCGGCACGGCGTGCACCACGCTGGCAAAGCCTGCCAACGGCTCGCCGCCGACGCGGCGCGTAGGGCTATCGGGCAGGCGCAGCGCGGGGTTGGCCGCTTCCAGCGCTTCCAGCTCGCGAAACAGCCTGTCGTATTCGGCATCGGGCACGCTGGGTGCATCGAGGGTGTAGTATTCGTGGGCATAGCGGTTGAGTTGCTCGGTGAGGGCGCGGATGCGTTGGGCGGTGTCGTTCATAAAGAGGCCGTCTGAAAAGAAAGATAAGCGTTCAGACGGCCTCTAGCGTTTGCCTGATTCATGAGGCCGTCTGAAACAAAATAAAAAAGGCGGCTGCATTTTATCATGCACCCGCCGGGTTGTTGTGCCGCTTGGTTTAAGAAAACAGCCGTGCCGACAAATCGCCGCCGGGCTCGATGCCGACTTTCTGCATTTCGTCCTGACGCGCCAACACATAGCTGCGCACTTCTTTCAGCCATTGGGTCGACAGCTCTTCCAATTTGTCGTTGACCAAATCCAAGCTCAAGGTGCTGGAAAGTTTCACGGCCAAATCCATAAAACGGTTGAATTGTTTCTCGCCCGCGGGCACGTGGGTGATGTCAAACAGCATGCTGAAGCCGCGGTAGGCCTGGCTCGACAGCAAGCTGGCGGTAAACGGCGAATTGTCGAGGCTGACGATGCTGAACAGCGGCTCGCCTTTTTCGTTCGGTAGGTGGAATGCGCCGTCCACGCCCAGTTCGAAGCCGAGGTTTTCTACTGCCGCGCGCAATTCGATGCCGCTGATGCTGCCGCGCGACACCAAGTGCATGGCGATGGTTTGGTCGACACGGGCGCACAATTCATCCAGCGGGCGCGCCACGTTGAGGAAGGTTTCGATGTCGGTCAGCAGCAGGCCGCCGTTCATTTTTTCGGCAAAATTGTTGACCTGCTCGCCGAATTGCTCGATTTCCTGCGTGGTGGCCAAGCCGCTGCGGCTCACTGCCTGCAAGCCCACGACAAAGCCTTGGTAATACACGCTCGGAATCGGCTCGGCGATTTGGAAGCGGTCGTCCATGGTGCAGCCGGCGATTTGGAAGCGGTGGCGGCTGGAAAGGCGCGGAATCGCGTGCAATTCCTGCGGTTCGTTCAAGGCGATATAGGCCATGTAGTCGAAACGCGGGTCAAACCACGGCAATTCCAGCTTGGTGAGGTCTTCCATATTGAGCAGCAGCTTCTGCTTGCCCGCCACTTTGGTTTGCGAGCGCTCCGGTGCGGCCATTTTTTCGAAATTGAAAGCGGCTTTGGCAGGCTCCGGCTCGGGTTTGATGACCGGCTCGACAAAATCTTCTTCCATCTCGATTTCGACATCAGGTTTGGCCGCGGCGGCTTTGGCCACTTTGTCGGCAAACAAATCGGCTTTCTGTTCCTGCCCGGCTGCGGGCTGCGGTTTGGAAATATCTTTCTGGCGCAAAGGCTTGATGGGCGCGCCTTGCTCATCGGCCTGCTTTTTACCGTCTCGCACATTGTCGGTTTTGCTGCCCAAGAGCGCGTCTTTGTCGGAATGGCCGAACTGCTCGCGCACTTGTTGGCGGTATTTGTTTTCTTGGTACATATTATAGGCAATCACGCCCAGAATAACGGCGAGGCCCAAAACCAAAATAATCAGCGTTGCATCACTCATGTTGTCTGTAAACCCGTGTGAGATGGTGGTTGGTTTGCAAAATATTTCAGGATTATAGCGAAATTTGCCTGCTATGACAGCCCAATGCCGTCTGAAAAAGGTAAGGAAGCGTTAACTTAAACGGCTTCGCACACAATCCTGATACCCGACTGCGCCGCTTTTTCCCAATCGAAAAAATGGCCGGGGTCGCTTTTGCGCCCCGGAGCGATGTGTTGGTGCCCCGTAACTGCTTCAATCGGATAGGCCGCCGCCAGCGCGCGCAAAAGCTTATCCAAACATTGATACTGCGCGGCGGTAAAAGGTTCAAAATCGCAGCCTTCCAATTCGATGCCGATGGAAAACGCATTGCATTTTTCGCGTCCGTGAAACGACGACACGCCCGCGTGGTAAGCCATGTCGTCGCACGACACAAACTGCACCGCCTCGCCCGCGCGGGTAATCAGAAAATGGCTCGACACGCGCAATTCGGTGAGGATGCTGAAAAACGGATGTTCATCGGCATCAATCTGATTGGTAAACAGCTTTTCCACCGCGCCGTTGCCGTATTCAAACGGCGGCAGCGAAATATTGTGCAACACCACCAGCGATATTGGTTCGTCGGCCGCGCGCGGGGAAAAATTGGGCGAATCGAGCCGCCGCGCACCGCCCCACCAGCCTTGCTGCCAGTTTTGTTTCTGCATTTAATACCCTTCGCTTTCAGACGGCCTCTGCACACGGTGAATTAAATTTGAACCAATACAGCGTTGGCTCGCCTTGCCGTACTAAATGTACTGTCTGCGGCTCCCCGCCTTGTCTTGATTCAAATTTAATCCA
>CAYVIS010000175.1:513-4624 GCA_964451565.1 uncultured Neisseria sp. | reverse complement strand
CGCAACACCACTTCGCAAGTCACATCGGCACGGATGCTCACCAGCTCGAAATCCATCAGCGCGCCCACTTGGTCGTCTTCATACGACATCGCCGCCTGCACCTGGGCGCGCTCTTCTTCGTCACGCGTTTTCAGGGCTTCGTAAACGACTTGGTTGGGCAAATCGTCGGCCAGCTCTGCCAATTCGTCGGCATCAAGGTCTTCCACCGCCGCCAGCAGCTCTTCCTTATCCATGGTTTCGATAAGGGTTTCGCGCACCGCGTCAGACACTTCAAGCAAGACTTCGCCGTCTTCCTCGGGCGCGGCCAAATGCCAAACCAGCATCCGCTCTTTCTGCGGCAGCGATTCGAGCACCGTCGCCACGTCGGCCGGGTGCAGCTCGCGCAAAATCGCAATCAGCTCGACCAAATAACCATTGAGTTTCGGCGCTTCAATCGGGCGGTTTTCTTCAATCTGCTCGTAAACAGGCAGCAACGATTCCGCCAACTCGTGAACACGCGCGATGTCCAGCGGCAAGCGGTCGAGATCGATTTCGGTATTGTTGGTGTGTTGTGGTTCGATGCTCATAAATACTCCGCCCGCCTGAGCATACGGGCGCGTATTCAGGCGGGGTTAGATAGGTGTGTGGGTAGCGGGATAAAATGAACTGGGAAGGTCCATGATGGGCGCCTGCGCCATACCGCAGGTCTTGGAGTGGGAAACGGGGCGTATTCTACACCTTTCAGACGGCCTTTGCATATAAAAAGCAACCGACAGGCCAAGCACATCGGCATATTATTGCTTCGATTGCGGCAGAGCGGGTGTGCCTGCACCTGAGCCAAGCCGATGCTTTTGCGAAATATATAGTGGAAAAACTTAATTTCTAATACAAGGCAGCAAGCCGAAGACAGTACAGGTAGTACGGCTAGGCGCAGCAACGCCGTAGTAGGAATTAAGTTTTTTCACTATAGTCGCACCCGCGCAGGCGGGCGCCCGGTTTGAAGCAGCGCTTCAGTTTCACTTTCCCTACTCTGGAAAATATACAATATTCTGATTTGATTAAATTTTGAAGCAATCAAAGTGGATAAGCAGGAAAGGCTGCGCTTGATGCCGAACGCCTGCCTGTGCAAGCGCAACGATTAAAGTATTTGCAAAAGTCTCGGCCTAAGTGTTTCAGCCATATAAAAAACCTTCCGCAAGCGGAAGGTTTCAGACGGCCTTTAAGAAAACCTAAAGATTACAACTTGCCCGAGCCGTCGACTTCAATCTCAACGCGGCGGTTGGGCTGCAGGCAGGCAATCAGGCCGTTGCGACCGAGATTGTCGGCGCATTCCTGCACCGGCTGCTGTTTACCCATACCCTGCGCACTCATCACCCCGACCGGCACGCCACGGCTGATAAGGTATTGACGCACGGTTTCGGCACGGCGCTGCGACAAAGCCATATTGTAGCTGTCGCTGCCCAAGCGGTCGGTGTGGCCGGTGATACGGATGGCTTTGAGGCGGTCAAATTGTTTGACCTTGGTGGCAAATTCATCCAATTTGGCCTTACCCGCAGCATTCATATCGGCTTCGCCGCTCTTGTCAAAAGCAAACAGCGCATCGGCGGACACGGTGAAGCGTTGGGTGGCTTCATCGCCCTTGCTCGGCGGGCACACGGCCTCAACCGGATCAACCGCTTTCCAGAAGAAGCTGCGGGTGAATTTGTCTTTATCGTAAATCACCTTGAATTGGCAGGTGGTTACGTCGTTGGTGCCTTGGCCGGGCGTATGGAAATGGAACAGGTAATCCCACTCGCGCACATTAAACATGCCTTCGTCGTAATGCGGACGGCCGATAAGCTTATACAGCTCGTCTTTGGTCATGCCCGCTTTAACATTGGCCAACTCGTCGACAGTCGGGAACGTGCCGCGGTCATTGTTGAAGGTTACCGAATAAGGCTCGGGAAACACCGGCTCGTCGGTGGTGCCGTCGGGCTTTACATTGCTCTTGGTCGCGCAACCTGCCAGCAAAGCGACAGCCAGCAGGGATAAACCGGTTTTCATCATTTGATTTGCTTTCATCATTATTCCTTTTTGTGTTTCAGACGGCCTCTATTTCAAAAGGCCGTCTGAAAGCCTGATTACCACTGATAACCGACACCGGCGGTGGCGCCGTAATGGCCGCGCGAGTTGCCCGAAGCCGTGCCTTTAATCACCCAGTTGCCGCCGTCGGAGATGCTGGAGAAGCCGACCGCATAACCGCTTTCACCGCGATACACGCCGCCTGCAATCGCCATCATGCTCTTGCCCGGCAGATAAGCCTGCGGCAGACCGGCCACAGCCATCGCTGCGGCAGTACCGGCATTGCTGTTTTTCTCCACGCCTTCGATGCGGTTATTGATGTTGTTGCTCAAGCCTTGCAGCTGGTTCACATTCACCGCATCGGTGCCGTTGACACCGGCTGCCACGTTGGTAATAGTGTTACCGCCGTTGTTCAGGCCGCTTTCGGTCAAGGCTACATTGCCGCCCACTTTCACGCCGTCGTTGTTGACCACGGTATTGCCTGCAGTCACGCTGTCGATGGTCAAGTCTTTGTTCAGGGTCACCTGAACGCCGTCTGAAGTGGTGGCGGTGTTGATGTTGCTGTCGCCGGTAATCGCTACGGTATCACCCAGTTTACGGTTAACCGTATTACCGCTGTCGGCGGCAAAGCCCAAGCCTTTGTTCAGCGCTTCGGTATTGGCCGCCACCTGAGTATTGGTGGTATGCAGCTGGCTGCCGTTGACCGCATCGGTGCTGGTGGCGCTGATGTCGCCCGCAGCCACGTTGCTGACCTTGTTACCGGCAACATCAATGCCGTCTTTGGTGATGCTCGGGCCGTCTTTGATGCTGACGCCGTCATTATTCACCGTGGTATCGCCCGCTTTCACGCTGTCGACTTTCAGGTCTTTAGCAGTGGCAACGGTATAAGTGGTGCTGCCGTCGGTATTGGCTGCTGTGGTCACCTCAATATTGTCGCCGGCCGCCACTTTGGTGGTAGAGGCCGCTTGGGCGGCTTTCAGCTGGCTTACGTTTACCGCATCGGTGTCATCCGTACCGGCTGCCACGTTGGTAATCTTGTTACCGCCGTTATCCAGGCCGTTTTTGGTTACACTTACATCGCCGACCGTCAGACCGTCTTTGGTCAGAGCAACCTTGTCACCAACGGTGACGCCGTCGTTGTCGATCACGGTGTCGCCTGCCGTTACGCTGTCCACAACCAAATCTTTGGCGGTGGCCACGGTATAAGTGGTGCTGCCGTCGCTATTGGTGCTTGAAGTCACTTCAATATTATCGCCTGCATCCACTTTGGTGGTAGAAGCAGCTTGCGCCGCCTTCAGCTGGTCTTCGGTGGCTGCCTGGCCGCTGGTGATATTAGCCGCATCCCAGCTGGTGTTGGTCAGCCCGCCGATGGTACCGGTGGTGCCGTTGATGGTGACCGGGTTGGCGGTACCGATGGTCACGGTGTCGGCCAGTCCCAGTTTTACGCCGTCTGCTGTGGCGGTGCTGGTGACATTGCTGTCGCCCACTACGTTGATGGTGTCGCCCAGGGCAAAGTTGTTGCTGTCGGTGCCGTCGCCGAAGTTGATGCCTTTGGCAATGTCGGCTGTGTTGGCGGCTACATTTTGGTTGGTCGCATACAACTGGCTGCCGTTCACCGCATCGGTCGAAGTGGCGTTGACATCGCCATCCGCTACGTTGGCAATCTTGTTACCGCCGTTATCCAGACCGTCTTTGGTCAGGCTGACCGGGTTGCCCGCTGTGCCGTTGCTGATGGTTACACCATCGGTATCCAACACGGTGTCGCCGGCCGTTACGCTGTCCACAACCAAATCTTTGGCGGTGGCGATGCTGATGCTGTTGCCGTTTTGTGTTACGGCAATGTTTTTGCCCGCATCAATGGTCACGGTTTCGTCTTCACCAATCGCTTCAACGCTCTCGCCGCTAACGCTGCCGTCTGAAGCGCTGGCCGTCAGGTTCCAGCCGGAATAGGTGTCCACTCCGTCAACCGCCGCTTTCAGCTGGTCTTCGGTCGCCGCCTGGCCGCTGGTGATGTTGGCCGCATCCCAGCTGGTGTTGGTCAGCCCGCCGATGGTACCGGTGGTGCCGTTGA
>CAYVIS010000175.1:0-413 GCA_964451565.1 uncultured Neisseria sp. | reverse complement strand
TGATGGTTACACCATCGGTATCCAACACGGTGTCGCCGGCCGTTACGCTGTCCACGTTAATGTCATCGGCCAGATTAAAGGTGACGTCGTTGCTGTTGGCGGTTTTGCTCACTTCGATGTTGCCATCGTTGTTGTTCAAATCAACTGCGCCACCTGAAGCTACCGTGCTGCTGTTGGCACCTTCGGCACTCAGATTCCAGCCGCCGCTGGCGGTGGTGTTGATTTGATTCAACGCATCCTGCACGTTGTTGTAGGTGGTGCCGCCCACATCCAAACCGGCGGTTACGGTGTTGGTGGCCGCATCGTAAGTCGAGGTGCCGCCCAATGATGATGCGGTGCTGCTGCCCAGATTATTCAGCTGGCTCACGTTTACAGCATCAGTATTACCTGTACCTGCGGCTACATTGGTGATC
>CAYVIS010000174.1:0-4628 GCA_964451565.1 uncultured Neisseria sp. | reverse complement strand
TACACCTAGTACGGCAAGGCGAGCCCAACGCTGTACTGGTTCAAATTTAATTCACGATACATTCAAAGGCCTTTGAATGTGTAGATTTCATTCTAATCCGCTACAAAAAGGCCGTCTGAAAGCAAACCTCTCTCTGCTTTCAGACGGCCTTTCCCGTCAAACTGCTTTTTATTCCGCCGCTGCGGCCTGACCCTGCGGTTTGCGTTTGCGCGGGCGGCGCTTGCGTTTGCGCTTCGGCTTGTCTTCTTTTACTTCTTCATCGGCGCTGTCGGCATAGCGTGCGCCCGAGCCGCCGCTGCTGTTGCTCATTTCCTGGCGTTTGTCGTCGTTGGCATGTTGGAAGGCCGTCCACCATTGCACCAACTCTTCATCCACTTCGCCGAGCTGGCCGCGCAACACCAGAAAATCATAGGCGGCGCGGAAACGCGGTTGTGCCAACAGGCGATGCGGGCGGGCGCCTTTGCGGTTGTCGAATTGCGGCTGCAACACCCAAATCTCGCGCATGGTGGCGGCAAAGCGCTGCGGCACGCCCCAACCTTTTTCGATATCGTCGCGTAGTGTGGAAATGGCGGCATTGAGTGCGGGCACGGGCTTTTGGCCGCGGCTGCTGTTTTGCTGCCAATAGCGGTTGAGCTGCGGCCACAAAATCGCGGCCAACACAAAACCCACCGACACCGATTTATCCGCACGCAGGCGCTCGTCGGTGTTTTTCAGCGCCAGCGACACGATATTCGGGCGCGGGCTGTCGGCTTTCTGCAAGGCAGTCAGCAGCGGATGGATGTCGCCTTCAACACCGAGCTTGTTGAATTGCTGCAAGCATTGGCGGGCATGGCCGGAAAACAGCAGCTTCATGATTTCGTCAAACAGGCGCGCCACCGGCTCCTGTTTCAGACGGCCTGCATATTGCGCAATCGGCGCGGCGGTGGCTTCATCGACTTCAAAACCGAGTTTGCCGGAAAGACGTACCGCACGCAGAATCCGCACCGGATCTTCCTGATAGCGATCGGCAGGGTTGCCGATCATCACCAGTTTGCGCGCGCGGATGGCGGCCACGCCGTGGTGGAAGTCGATGATTTCCTGGCGCGTCGGGTCGTAATAAAGCGCGTTGCAGGTGAAGTCGCGCCGCACCGCGTCTTGCTCCATATTGCCGTAGGTATTGTCTTTCATGATACGGCCCTGCTCGTTTTGTTGCACATTGCCGCCGCCGCGGAAAGTGGTGACTTCAATCGTTTCCGGGCCGACCATCACATGCACAATCTGGAAGCGGCGGCCGATGATGCGGCTGCGGCGGAAAATTTTGCGCACTTGTTCGGGCGTGGCATTGGTGGCCACATCAAAATCCTTCGGCTCCACGCCCAGCAGCAAATCGCGCACCGCGCCACCGACCACATAAGCCTCAAAGCCTTCATGATGCAGGCGGCGCACCACTTTTTCCGCCGCAAAGCTGAGCATATCGGCGGCAATCCGGTGTTCGCCGAAAGGCAGCACTTCTTTGTGCAGGCGCTGTTTGGCTGCCCGACCGGGCAAAACCTTGTGCAGAATTTTCTTTAACATCATTACGTTCCATTAAAAAGGCCGTCTGAAACGCAGCGGTTTCCCTAAGGCTTTTCAATACATCGATTTCAAGGCAAAACCTGCCCAATCGATCAAAAAGCCCCTGCGCACCGGCATTGAAGCATCAATGCCGGCGGAATCTGAAACCTTTGCACGGTTATCTTGCACCACGAAAATACCCGTGCAAAGGTTTCAGACGGCCTGAATTTATTCAACAATCAGCGCGCATTATACCCGAGCCGGGCAGCCTTTGAGGCAGTTATTGCCGCATTTGCACGAATATCCGCAACCGTTCCACAACCGTTGTGTGAAAACCCCCACGCCCGCCGCGGTAAAATCTGCCGTCAAAGCCGCGTTGCATGGCTGTTGAAATAACAATTATCGGCTATAATAAACGCCATTTACAGGAGAACACGATGTACGACTACCAATCCGACGCCACCAAATTCATCGACGAATACATTGAAAAAAACCCGCAAGAAGCCGAACAGCGCCTGAAAAACCGCGCCCTGCTGTGGGATGTCGAGCTCAACCCCGAAGATCAGGCCGATTTTGAAGCCGCTGCGCTGCCCAAACCGCCCTACGCTTACCAATCGGTCAAATAAACCCGCATGAGCACCAACAGCTGCAATATAGATGCCGCGCTCACCGATTACCTGCGCAGCATCGGCGAGGCCGAACATCCCGCCTTGGCCGCGCTGCGCCGCCGCACCCAAGGCCACCGCCTGGGCAAAATGGCGATTGCGCCCGAACAGGCCGCGCTGCTGACCTGGCTGGCGCGTTTGATGAAAGTCGAGCGCTATCTCGAAGTGGGCGTGTTTACCGGCTACAGCAGCACCGCCATGGCTTTGGCGCTGCCGCCGCACGCCCGCATCACCGCCTGCGACATCAACATCAGCTTCACCGACATTGCCCGCGAAAGCTGGCAGCAGGCGGGCGTGGCCGACAAAATCAGCCTGCACCTGCAACCTGCACTGCTCACGCTCGACGAATTGCTCGACAACGGCGAAGCCGAAAGCTACGACATGGCTTTCATCGACGCCGACAAACCGCCCACACCGCAATATTACGAGCGCTGCCTCAAGCTCGTGCGCAGCGGCGGCCTGATTGCCATCGACAATATCCTGCTCGGTTGCCGCGTGATGCATCCAGCCGAAGCCGACAGCCCGCCCAGCCTGAAAATCCTGCAGGATTTCAACGCCGCCCTGCCGCACGATACCCGCGTAGTGCCGATTACCCTGCCGGTGGGCGACGGCTTAACGCTGCTTTTAAAAAAATAACCCCGCAGGAGATTTTATGAACATCACCCGCCTGCCCGCCCTATCCGCACTGATGCTGCTCAGCGCCTGCGCCGCCATCGAGCCCGCCGCCGCGCCATCGACGCCCGAACCCGCCCCCGTCGTTGCCGTTGAAACAGAAAGCGCCATTCCCTATCCCACCCTCGACGCCCAAAGCCAGATCGACAACCTCGGCCTGCAAGTCGCCCGTTTGGCGCACCAAGTCGACAGCCTGCAAACCCGCATCCAGCAGCTCGAACGCCAAAATACCACCACGCCCGCCCGCCCCACCGCGCCCACGCGTCAAACCATCACCGGCGGCGGCGCACCGGCCTATGTCGCCACCTCCGATACTGAAACCACCCGCTATAATCAAGCTCTGCAGCAATACCGAGGCGGCAACTACACCGCCGCCATCGGTACTTTGCGCGGTGCCGACGGTGGCGGCAGTGGCAGCGAATCGGCGCGAAAAAGCATGTATCTGCTGATGCAGAGCCACCAGCGTTTGGCCAACTGCGAATCGGTCATCAACATCGGCAACCGCTATGCCAACCGTTTCCGCAGCAGCGCCGAAGCCCCTGACGCGCTCTATCATGTCGCCCAATGCCAACACAGCATGCAGCAGCGCGACATCGCCCGCGACACCTGGCGCAAACTGATTCAAACCTATCCCGACAGCGCCGCCGCCAAACGCGCCTACCGGCAATTGAACGCACGCTGATGTTATTTTCACCTATTCTTTCAAACACAAAGGAACACACATGATTCAAGTCGGCATCATTATGGGCAGCAACAGCGACTGGCCGGTTATGCAGCAGGCGGCGCAATTTTTAGAACAATTCGGCGTGGCCTACGAAGCGCGCGTCGTCTCCGCTCACCGCACTCCCGATTTGATGTTTGAATACGCCGAAAGCGCCCGTGAGCGCGGCATCAAAGCCATCATCGCCGGTGCGGGCGGCGCCGCCCACCTGCCGGGCATGGTCGCCGCCAAAACCACCGTACCCGTACTCGGCGTGCCCGTGCCGAGCAAATACCTGCGCGGCGAAGACTCGCTGCTTTCCATCGTGCAAATGCCCAAGGGCGTGCCCGTCGCCACCTTTGCCATCGGCGAAGCCGGAGCCGCCAACGCCGCCTTGTTTGCCGTGGCCATGCTCGCCAACGAAAACCCCGAGCTGGCGCAAAAGCTGGCCGACTTCCGCGCCAAACAGACGCAAACCGTGTTGGCGATGGATTTACCCGCAGCGGAATAATGTTTTTAAATATTTTAAAAATAAAGGCCGTCTGAAAAACAAAAGCTTTCAGACGGCCTCGTTTATGCAGGTATCCGCTTTCTATCGACACCACAGCAAAACACACCCGATACCCGATAAATATTGCCTATATGCCGCATATCTTGCCAAAGCAGCGGCCGCGCACTAAAGTAGAGGCCGTCTGAACAATATCTTTGGAACCGATTATGCTGTTTGTGCTCTCACCCGCCAAAAACCTCAACGAAAAAGACCCCGCGCCGGTGTCGCAACACACCCAGCCCGACCTGCTCGCCGAAGCGGAAAAACTGATGGCCGAGTTGCGCCAACTCGCGCCGCAGGACCTGGCCGCGCTGATGCATGTTTCCGACAAAATCGCCCTGCTCAATGCCGAACGCAACGCCAACTGGCAAACACCGTTCACCCCCGACAACGCCAAGCAAGCGGTGTATCTGTTTAACGGCGATGTGTACGACGGCATCAGCGCCGCCACCCTGCCCGAACAAGGCGTGGCCTATCTGCAAGAGCATGTACGCCTGCTCTCCGGCCT
>CAYVIS010000173.1:0-4650 GCA_964451565.1 uncultured Neisseria sp. | reverse complement strand
TATCAAGAAAATTGCAAACCGTTTCTATTTAAATCATTTGATGCGCCATTGGCAGCCTTATGCCTTCTTCGCTATCGGAAAGGCCGTCTGAAACCATATAATCCAACACACTTTTCAGACGGCCTCTGCAGAAAACGCACCCATCAGCAGCTGCCGTCTTTACCTTTGTCGCAGTTGGCGCTGCGGTAAAGCTCAATCAGATGCTGGGTGGAGCTGTCGTGCTGCTGCACGTCGATTTCGCCGGTGAGCTCGGACAGAATGGTTTTGGCCAGCTGTTTGCCCAATTCCACGCCCCATTGGTCGAAGCTGTTGATGCCCCAAATCACGCCCTGCACAAAGGTTTTGTGTTCATACATGGCAATCAGGCTGCCCATATTGCGCGGGTTGATTTTGTTCATCAGAATCAGGTTGCTCGGGCGGTTGCCGGAGAAGGTTTTGTGCGGCACCAATTCTTCGATGCGCACTTCGTCCACATCTTGCGCACGCAATTCGGTGCGCACTTCATCGGGCGTTTTGCCGCGCATAAACGCTTCGGCTTGGGCAAACACGTTGGCCAGCAGGATTTCGTGGTGGCCGGGCAGGTTGCTGCGTTTTTCCAGCGAGGCAATCAAATCAATCGGGGTGATATGGGTGCCTTGGTGCAAAAGCTGGAAAAAGGCGTGTTGGCCGTTGATGCCGGTTTCGCCCCAAATAATCGGCGCGGTTTCGTGTTCGACCGCTTGGCCGTCGAGCGTCACCTGTTTGCCGTTGCTTTCCATATCCAATTGCTGGATGAATTTGGGCAGGCGGTGCAGGTGTTGGTCATACGGGGCGATGATGTGGCTGCCGCCGCCGTAGTAGTTGATGTACCACACGCCAATCATGCCCAGCAGTACCGGCAGGTTTTCTTCCAGCGGCGCGTTGATGAAATGTTGATCCATCAGATGGGCACCGTTGAGCATTTCGATGAAGTTTTCTTCCCCCAAATAGAGCATAATTGGCAGGCCGATGGCCGACCACAGGCTGTAACGGCCGCCTACCCAGTCCCAAAATTCAAACATATTGGCGGTGTCGATACCGAAATCGGCTACGGCTTTTTTATTGGTGGACACGGCCACGAAATGTTTGGCCACCGCCGCTTCGTCGTTGGCATGTTTCACAAACCATTCGCGCGCGGTCAGCGCATTGGTGAGGGTTTCCTGAGTGGTAAATGTTTTGGAGGCAATCACAAACAGCGTGGTTTCCGGGTGCACGCTGTCGAGCACATCGCGCAGCTGCGAGCCGTCGATATTGGAAACAAAGTGCATCTTCAGACGCGGATGGCCGAAAGGCTTGAGCGCGGTACACATCATCAACGGGCCCAAATCGGAGCCGCCGATACCGATATTGACCACATCGGTAATCACTTGGTTGGTGTAGCCCAACCAATCGCCGCTGCGCACTTCGTGGGCAAATTCGCCCATGCGGTGCAATACATGGTTCACTTTCGGCATCACGTCTTCGCCGTCGACCATAATCGGTGCATTGGTGCGGTTGCGCAGCGCTACATGCAACACGGCGCGGTTTTCGGTGCTGTTGATTTTTTCGCCGCGAAACATCTGCTTCATGCGCTCGGGCAGGCCGGATTCGCGCGCCAGCTTCATCAAGAGCAAGAGGGTTTCGTCGGTAATGCGGTTTTTGGAATAATCCAGCTTCAGACCGCCGACTTCCACCCAATAACGTTGCGCCCGTTCGGGATCCTGCTCAAACAATTCGCGCATATGTTGGCTTTTGGTGGCATCGAAATGTTTCCACAATTCACGCCAAGTCGGCAAATCTTCTAAATGCTTCATTCTTCATGCTCCTTTTCATGTTCGATACGTTTGTTGTGGATGCTGCGTTTGCCTTTTTCCAATTGCAGGCTGGCGGTCTCACCCAAACGTAAGGCCAGGCCGATGGCGAGGATATCGATTACTACCAATTGCAGCAGGCGGGATACCATCGGCGTGTAAAGCTCGCTGTCTTCCTGTGCCGCCACACTCAATACACAATCGGCCAGCTGCGCCAACGGCGAATCGGCGCGGGTCACGGCAATCACGGAGGCGCCGTTTTCTTTGGCGATGCTCACGGCATCCAATACTTCGATGGAAGAACCCGAATTGGAAATCACCACCAACACGTCTTGCGCACTCAATACGGAGGCGGCCATCAGCTGGATATGCGTATCCACATACGCCACGGTAGAAATACCAAAGCGGAAAAATTTATGCTGCGCATCTTGTGCCACGATGCCGGAATTGCCGACGCCGTAAAATTCGATGCGGCGGGCATGGGTGAGCATGGCGATGGCGTTTTCCAAATCGGTTTCCTTCAGATAACGCCGCGCGCCCAAAATCGAAGCGGCGGTGTTGCCCAATACCTTTTCGGTGACGCTGGCCATATCGTCATCGGCATTCAATTCCGCATGCACATAAGGCATGCCCTCGTGGCCGATGCTGGCCGATAATGCCAGCTTGAATTCCGGCAACCCCTTATAGCCCAAACTGCGGCAAAAACGGATAACCGTCGGCTGGCTCACGGAAGCATGCTCGGCGATTTCAGCCACTGCCGCATGCACAAACCATTTCGGCTCGGCCAGCGCACATTCGGCTACTTTACGCTCCGCACCTGACAAATTGGTTAAAGATTCACTGATTTTGCTTAACATCATGTCGTTTCCTAATGGTTGTTCTTTCGAACCAACGGTTGCAGCTGCCTGCGCGTTTGGTTTCAGACGGCCTTGGAAGTTGAGTGGCCGTCTGAAAGGAATGGCAGCTTGAGATTCTCCATTCTCTGATTACAGTACGGAATCCGGAGCATGTGCTTGCGGCAACAGCGGTCGGTTTTTCCATCCGATCCGCCATCATTCCGATGCACACCTGCCCGGCATTTTTGTTCAGGCTTTTTCTTTGGCTGCGGGTTGCACTTCAACCGCAGCTGCATTCAAATGGTTTTCCAATGCCACCGCCGCGCCGTTGATGCCCGGATATTTGCTCAATACGATATACACCGGAATCGCCGCCAGATAAGCTTCGAAACGGCCTTTGCTCTCAAAGCGGTTGCGGAAGGGCGAACTTTTGAAATAATCAATAAAACGCGGAATGATACCGCCGCACAAATACACGCCGCCGCTCGCGCCCAAAGTCAGCGCCAGATTCGACGACACCGTGCCCAACATGGCGCAGAAAATGTCCAACGTCAGGCGGCACAGTGGCGAAGTGCCGCTCAGGGCGCGCTCGCTGATTTCTGCGGGCGAGAGTTTCTGGCGTTTCACGCCTTCGCGCTGCGCCAAGGCTTCGTGAATCAGCATCAGCCCCGCGCCGCTCAAAAAGCGCTCGGCGGAAACATGGCCGTATTTTTTCTTAGCGTATTGCCAAATCAGGATTTCGGCGTCGTCAAACGGGGCAAAGCTCACATGGCCGCCCTCGCCTGCCAGCGGCACCCAGCCGCTTTTGCTCGGAATCAGACCGCTCACGCCCAAGCCGGTGCCCGGACCGATAACGGCTTTGGGCGCATCTTCCACTTGTTTGAAACCGCCGATTTGCACCAACTCCTCTTTCGGCATACGGGTAATCGCCAGCGCCTGCGCGGTGAAGTCATTGAGCAGAATCAGGTTTTCCAAGCCCAACGCCTGACGGGTGGTTTCGATGGAAAACGCCCAATGGTGGTTGGTCATCTGCACCCAGTCGCCCAAAATCGGGTTGGCAATCGCAATCGCCGCGTGGCTGATGCTGGGGTTGCCGACACGATTAAGGTATTCGCGGATGGCATCGACGATGGTGTTGTAGTCGTTACACGGCAACACGTCCACCTGCTCGATTTTGCCGGGTGCGGTTTCCAGTGCGAAACGGGCGTTGGTACCGCCGATGTCGGCCACCAGGCGCGGCCAGGCGGTGATGCTATTTTGCGTAGTGGACATGGCAGTCTACCTTATCTTGGTGCAGCACATAGCTGACGGGGAAATTTTTGTTCAAGCCTTGCGCGGCCTGCTCGAAAACGGCTTTTTTGTCGTCGCCGCCAATCGCCAGAAACACCGTAGGCGTAGCCGCAATCGCCGCCAGCGTCATGCTGATGCGCTCGTGCGGCGCGGTAACGGGCGTGGTGTGCAGCAGCGGCACATCGTTGGCCAAATCCAAGCCTTTATCCAGCTGCGGCGCTTGCGGAAACAGCGATGCGGTGTGGCCGTCGCCGCCCATGCCGAGCACCAGCGCATCGGGTTGGCGGTAATGTTTCAAGGCCGTCTGAACGGCGTTTTCGGGCTGCAAGGCGGCTGCATCGGCTGCTGCTTCCACCATCGGAATCCAGCTGGCCGCTGCGGCTTTGTTTTGCAGCAGATATTGGCGCACCAAGCCGGTGTTGCTGTCGGCGTGATCGGTCGGCACGATGCGTTCGTCCACCAGCGTCAGGCCGATATTCGCCCAATCCAAATCTTTTTGTGACAAGGCTTCAAAAAAAGCAATCGGCGAACGTCCACCCGACACGGCCAACACGGCAGCGCCTTTTTTATCCAACGCGGTTTGCAGCGCGGCGGCGACGGCATCAGCCAACGCCGCTGCTGCTTCGGCAGCGTTTTCATGAACATGCCATTGGTAACTCATACGCATTTCCTTTATCTATCTGAATTTTTGCTTTCAGACGGCCTATAGTGGATTA